>NZ_JALBYT010000052.1:0-18447 GCF_022690845.1 Shewanella sp. N2AIL
CGAGTACCAGTTGGGAGAGGCGCCACCTCAAGTCACAGGACTCACAGTGGACCAGCAGATCATTCTCGACGTGTTAGGCGAACGGTATCGGCAAATTTATTCCTAAATCAGGTGCGGAAAGTCGGTTTAAAGCTCGTAATTAAAATGGGAGGAAGCGGTTCACCTTTAGCATCACGACATGCCAACTCAGCATCGGCTCGTGTTTTCCGGTCCGCAATCTCATCCATAAAGCGTTTACCTGTCATACAGTTAATGGCAATTGAATGAGGAAAGTTAAAAATTGAATAATTAGATACATAGCCAAAGCCGCCTTCATCAGGCGAAGCCCATGGTCCAGATTGGATATGGGCAAGATGGACAGGTACAGCCCCTAAACGGAACATTTCCAACATGCCCTCACCGGTAGCGCCAGGCGCATTGGTACAACCTACTTCAGAGGTCAGTGTCGGATCTTGTGCCATACGAAAATCGATATTTTGAGCAAACCCTCCAGTCGCCATAATCACGCCACGTTTTGTGCGAATATTTAGCACTTTTCCAGGCTGAACCTCACCAAAATGATAGTTTTCACGCATTTTCACGCCGACAACATTACCCTTATCACCCAATAAAAAGCCTTCGAACTTAGCGCGGTTATGGGTCTTTACACCCAATCGGCGGCACTCTTTTAAAAGTGGTTGCGTAATACCGGCACCACAACTCACGCTCGTTTGGTAAGTTCGAGCAACAGAATGACCACCTAATTGCTGCAAATATGGATGAAATTCAGCTCCTGCATCCAACGTCATTTGCAGCGCCTCTACGGCATGTGAAGCCACATGCCGTAATAAGCTCTCGTCAGCAATACCGCGGCCAGAGGCAATTTGATCCGCAACCATTTTTTCAACTGAATCTTCCACTCCTTCTTTTTTCTGCATTGGTGTGCCTGGGGCTGCGAATAAACCCCCATTGATTGCAGAATTACCACCGAAGTAAGACATTTTCTCGAAAATGTGTACATCTTTTGCGCCCTTGCGCGTCGCTTCAATTGCAGCCGCTAATCCAGCAAAACCTGAACCCACGATTAGAATTTCAATCTCTTTATCCCACTTAATACCGTCAGCTTTCTCAGAAACTGCCATCACAGGCGATACCATTGCTACGCCAGTAGCGGCACCTAAACCTTTGATGAAATTACGGCGTCCTAGCAGATTTGCATTACTCATCTGTCATCACCTTTGTTGTTTTAATAGACATAAACATCATAACGATGGAATGCATTCCAAAACGTGAGTGCATCAAGAGTTGCCTCCGCTACAAATAAACAACATGGCAGAAACATTAACCAACTTCAGTTTTGTCTAAAAAAATGACTTAAACTGCATTATGGAAACCATTCCAAATGGTGAATTCAAAACAGAGTGAAAACTAAATAGACATAAATCCGCTTTATGATTGGAATACGAAAATGGCAACACATTAGTGTTGCCATTTATTTAAAGTAGAGAGATTCGTTAAATCTAACTTTAACGAAATAGTATTAAATTACAGCTTAACTAATACACGCCCCGTGACTTGACCTTGGATAATTTTATTCGCGAAATCAGGCACCTCTGCCAATGAAATCTGCTGGCAAGCTTGCTGATAGAAATGTGCAGGCAGTGCTTTAATCACAGCTTCCCACGCCGCTTTTCGTTTCTCAAATGGACAAGAAACAGAATCGATTCCCAGCAAACTCACTCCTCGTAAAATAAATGGCATTACGGTTGTGGGTAATGCAAAACCGCCCGCTAAACCACAAATAGCGGCGGCGCCACCGTATTGCATTTGCGCTAATGCTTTGGCGAGGATCTTGTTGCCAACGGTATCGACCACACCCTCCCAGAGCTGCGCCTCAAGCGGCTTAGCATCTTGTTCAAGCTCACTGCGATCAATCACTTCTGCAGCACCAAGCTCCTTCAATAAAGGCGCATTCTGTTCAACTCGACCACTGCAGGCGACCACACGATAGCCAGCATTGGCGAGCAAAGTTACCGCCACAGAACCCACACCACCACTGGCACCTGTGACAAGAATATCCCCACTTTGCGGTGTTATCCCAGCCTGTTGCAGCGCTTGCACGCACAACATAGCCGTAAGCCCAGCCGTGCCTATCATCATGGATTTAGCGGCATCACAACCTTGCGGCATGGGCACCAGCCAGTCGGCTTTAACTCGCGCTTTTTGCGCCATACCACCCCAGTGGTTTTCGCCCACGCCCCAGCCCGTCAAAATCACCTGATCGCCAACTTGGTATCTTGCATCCGTCGATTCGCGCACCACGCCCGCAAAATCGATGCCTGGTACCATAGGAAACTGACGAATGATTTTGCCAGCACCCGTCACAGCTAAACCATCTTTATAATTCAGCGAGGAATAGGCGACATCAACCAAGACTTCCCCTTCTGGCAAATCAGCTTCTGTGATTTGTGAAACTTGAGCAAACGTAAGTTTATCTTCTTGCGTCAGTAGTAAGGCATCAAACATAAATCGCTCTCCGAAGGCCAAACCGTATTAAACGATATTCAAAAAGTTACCATAAAAGGCATAGACATCATTAACAAGCAGACTTATTGCTAATAGTAAATGCTGAGATCTAAACAGATTAAAGATAATGACCAAAAGTGATCAAGCGCAAGAGATGGCAAGATCTAGCGTCTTTATTGCTTTAAACTCGCCTGCTGTAAAGCGCCGCTTTGACCCCAGTAGCGGGCAAACTCAACCAAAGTCATTCCGGCATTATTCGTTAGGTTCGCATCGCATTCTTTCGCGTATAGCCGCTTTACGATATTGAATTCGGCCTTAATCACAGCGCCCATGATTGCCGTATTACCACGCTTATCTTGCAAACAAGCATTAGCACCATGCTCAAGTAATACATCTGTTGCTGCCTCTTGGCCGTTATAAGCCGCCACCATTAGCGCGGTATAGGATTGACTATTTCTCTGGTCAATAGGGAAGCCCGCATCGAGAAAATGCTCAAGCACTGTGATATCGCCAGTACGCGCGGCAGCAAAAAAGTAGTCCACCAGCAATTGCACTTGTGCAGCATCGGGCTCGTCCGCTTGGCTGACAGTTGCGGATGCCTGAGCCGAACCTGCGCCCATCACGACCGACATACTCAATGCCGCAATCATCAATAATAAGATAGTAATATTGTGTTTCATCAATAACTCCCGCGCAGCAAAAATAGAGATTTAAACAATAAGAGGTGACGAAATGCCCGCAAGACGCCCTCTTAAACTGGGCAGAAAAGAGCTTGATTACGCCTTGCGGGACTTACTGGGTTTGAGCGGTTTAACGCGAATCTGCACCAAATCGCTCTAAAATGATGCGTTAAATTGAACGCTGTTTAACGTCGGCCAAATCACCTTTTACAGCCTTGGTTAAGCGCTCACCAAACTCTGGGTCTGCACGATAAAAGTGACTCAGCATTTGATGTTTCACCTTAGCATCGTTCACTTTGCCTAAGTCACCGGCCAAGTTAGTGATCAAATCGGCTCTATCTTGCTTGCTCAAGCTGCGGTAAAAAACGCCCGCTTGGCTAAAGTTATCCTGCTTGCTAATAGCCGTTTGTTGCACTGTGCCACTGAGCGCAGTCGTTACCGCCCGATAACGATTATCTTCGGCCAAGGCTAAATGTACGCTCGGTTGATAATTCACATCGGACTGGGTATGCCCGATATTGCCCGCGCCTTCTTGGTTATGATTTGCCACCGCCACTAAGGGTTTATTAATCGGCAATTGCGACAAATTCGCGCCGAGTCGATACAGCTGAGTATCGGCGTAGGAGAACATACGACCTTGCAATAATCTGTCTTCCGAAGGCTCAATCCCAGGGATCAAATTCGATGGCGCAAATGCCGCTTGCTCAGTTTCTTGAAAGAAGTTTGCTGGCATGCGATTAAGCGTCATAGTACCGACTTTTTGTTCAGGCACATTTGGCCATACTTTAGTGGCATCTAACGGGTTGTAATCAAACTTATTCAGCTCACTTGGGTCGAGTAATTGGACGTATAAATCCCATTTAGGGAAATTACCTTTATTGATCTCGCCATAGAGATCATCGGTCAAATGATTAAAGTTTTGACCTTGTACCTTAACCACTTCATCAGGGCGCAAGCCTTTTACACCTTGCTGACTCTTCCAGTGAAACTTAACGTATTTCACTTGCTTGTCTTGGTTAATAAACTTGTAAGCATGCACGCCCCAACCGTCCATTTCACGATAACTGGCAGGTACACCTAAGTTACTGTAAACCTGAGTCAACATATGGGTCGAGCCCGCTTCGTGGCTAAAAAAATCGAAAAAACGATTCGGATCTTGCATATTGGTCACAGGCGATGGTTTGAGCGAATGCACCATGTCTGGAAACTTGATCGCATCGCGAATAAAGAATATGGGTAAGTTATTACCCACTAAGTCCCAGTTACCTTGGTCCGAATAAAATTTGGTCGCAAATCCACGGGGGTCGCGCAGCGTTTCTGGCGAACCTTTCGAGTGGATAACAGTAGAAAAACGCACAAACACAGGCGTGACTTTGCCATTCTGTGCAAAGGGTGCCGCTTGAGTCAGATAACTAAAATCACCACTCGATACAAACTCACCGTGCACACCTGTGCCTCTGGCGTGAACAACCCGCTCAGGAATACGTTCACGGGCAAAGCGTTGTAGCTTCTGAATAAGCTGCACATCTTGCAATAACACGCTGCCATTACTGCCCGCTGTGGTCGAGTTTTGGTTATCACCCACAGGGGCGCCATTGTCACGTGTCAGGGTATTTGTTGGTAAAGTTTGAGCCTGTACATTTAATGCCAGACCCATAGAAATAATTAAAAGGCTTTTAGTCAGATGCATAACAGTTCCTCTCTATGCATAACGCCAAGCTCTTTTCTGCCTGCCCGCAGTATAGTTCTGAATTTATAATTAAAAGAAAGGATCTTTATCGATTATATGAATCAATAAAACCTATTAGGCATGAATAAGCTACAACAAGACCTCATTTTACCTGACTCCGAAATCGGAGTTTATGGACTAAAATCTCACAGTTTTAGTCCATTGCGAGTTGGTTAGTCATGGGCGTGATAAGCGAGCTTTGCGTTGTTTATTACACTTACTGATAAGCGCCGCGAGCTAATATTAACCCTTAAGTCCCATCTGTTTTAATCGACGATACAAGGCATTACGGCTGATCCCCAAACGCTTGGCACATTGGCTCACATTACCATCAGAGGCTTGGTATGCCTGTAGCACATTGCTATAAATCGCCTCGTAGAGAGAATCCGATTGCACCGCAGTGGCAGTTGGCAACGTCGCAGTGTTGCCACTTGTAACTTTGTCACTCACAATTTTGCCAGCCAGCGGATATGATGCGGAGTTTTGACCGGTTTTAACCTCTTCACCTAACGGCTGCTCTTCATTTAACAGCTGTGTGTTTAACGGATCCACTGTTAACGGCTCGCCCGCTAATTTTTGTGCAAGATAATCGGGTAAATGCTGCCAAGTTAAAGTGTCATCCCCTTCAGCCATCAAGCAAGCGACTTGCATGAGGTTATCCAGCTCACGCAAATTGCCGGGCCAGTCGTGTTGCATCATCTGTCCTAACAGTTCAGGGCAGATCGCCTGCGGCGCAATGCGATGTTTACGATGCAATTTATGGATGATACGCTCGATATCCTGCCGCTCCCGCAGCGCAGGCAAACGCACTTGCAAGCCATTTAACCGATAGAATAAATCCTGCCGAAACAGCCCCTGCGCCACTTGTTGCTCTAAATCCATATGGGTCGCGGCAATGATTTGGATATCAACTTTAAAACTTTGATTACTGCCAACGGGCACCACTTCGCGCTCCTGCAATACCCTGAGTAAACGACTCTGTGCCGCCAGCGGCATTTCGCCAATTTCATCTAAAAACAAAAAACCGCCGTGGGCTTGGCGAATTTTGCCGATAAATCCAGTGCGGTTTGCTCCAGTAAACGCGCCCGCCTGATAACCAAAGAGTTCAGATTCGACTAACTCAGCGGGCAATGCGGCACAGTTCACCGCCACTAAGGGCTCGCTGCGCCGCGCACTCTGGGCGTGGAGTTTTTTAACAAACTGCTCTTTACCGACGCCGGTTTCACCGAGCACTAACAGCGGAATTTGCTTGGTGATCACCTTATTGGCATGTTGCCATGCGCGCTCAAGTTGAGGGTCGCGAAACCGCACGCCCAGTTGATTAAGCGATTTATTGCTAGTCGCTACCCGACTCTTGATGCTAGGAATATTTAAGGACTGAGTCTGTAGATGCAAGTCTAAATGCTGATTAAAGCCACCCGCACGGCTCCAATTATCGCCTAAGTACTGCTCTACGCTATCACCCACCTTAGCTTGATTAAGCAATTGTTTCGCCATGGGATTGCACCCCACAATGCGACCATCACTATCGGCAATCACTATGCCCTGCCAACCCGAATTCAGTAAATTTGGCTGCGCCGCTAAATCGATTCGATAACGGCTATCGGGCAAATGACACAAGAGCGCGGTCTCGACCTGCTGCGCCAAACTCGACACTAACATCAGCGTCTGCTGAGTGTGTCTTTGCTGCTCGCTGGTGATATCGATCACCCCAAGCATCTCACCTTTGGGGGAAAATATTGGGCAAGCAGTGCAACTCATAAAACGATTCTGGCGAATAAAATGCTGCTCACCCACTACAGATACGGCTTGCTTGGCGGTGAGTGCCGTCCCTATCGCATTAGTGCCTTTGTGCTGTTCGAGCCAATTCACCCCGATATCCAAAGCCACGTCCGCCAGTTTTGTGGAGTAGCGGCTCACGCCCCAGTGCCTAAGCACATAACCCTCGGCATCGGAGAGCAAGAGTCGGCTATTAGAATGCGCCATCAACTGATTAAACAAAGGCAGGGCATGGGATTGCACTAATGCTATGAGCATTTGATATTGCTCATGTTTCTGTTTTAGTTCGCTAGCATCGAGCCTAAGCTCTTGGGGTAACTTAAATTCGGACAAGCCAGCGCCAATACTGCGCTGCCACGAATCGGCCAACCACGCCTGTGTCGATGGTAAATGCGGTTTAACTGTCATAGCCGTGCTCCCCCGAGCTGTGTTCCGTTTCGGCACACTTGAGTGTGCCGTTCGATGACAAAGTGACCACAGGACACACCTCACTCCCTGAGTGCCCATACTGTTTCAAATCTGCAAAATTAGCTTTTCATCATACTGTTAGCACAACAAGTGTACAACTCTTGCCAGTTTGGCACCCTCCTTGCGATGCACCTTAGGTATGCAAGTCTCAAGTGTTACGTTAGAGAACACTAAGCTAATCAACAAGAAGGAATGATTCTATGATTTATGCTCAACCCGGAACCGCAGGCGCAATCGTTAACTTCAAAGAAAAATATGCAAACTTTATCGGTGGTAAATGGGTCGCCCCGGTCAATGGCAAATACTTCGACAATCGCTCACCCGTGAATGGCCAAAACTTTTGCCAAATCCCGCGATCCGATGCCCAAGATATTGAATTAGCATTAGATGCCGCCCACGCAGCCAAAGAAGCATGGGGTAAAACCTCAGTCACCGAACGCTCAAACCTATTACTGCGTATTGCCGATCGGGTCGAACAAAATCTCGAATATTTAGCCGTCGCCGAAACCTGGGAAAACGGTAAAGCGGTGCGTGAAACCTTAAACGCCGACTTACCCTTATTCGTCGATCACTTCCGCTACTTTGCCGGTTGTATCCGCGCACAGGAAGGCAGCGCCGCCGATATCGACGGCAACACAGTCAGCTATCACTTCCCAGAGCCCTTGGGCGTGGTCGGGCAGATCATTCCTTGGAATTTCCCGCTCTTGATGGCGGCATGGAAAATCGCCCCAGCGCTAGCGGCGGGGAACTGTGTGGTACTCAAGCCTGCAGAGCAAACGCCAGTCTCGATTCTGGTCTTACTCGAACTGATTGAAGACCTATTACCCGCGGGTATTCTTAACGTAGTCAACGGCTTTGGTGCCGAAGCAGGACAAGCACTGGCCACCAGCAAACGCATCGCTAAACTTGCGTTTACGGGCTCCACCGAAATTGGCTATCACATTTTAAAATGCGCCGCCGAATCCTTAATCCCATCAACTGTTGAGCTTGGCGGTAAGTCGCCGAACGTATTTTTTGCCGATGTAATGGACCATGAAGACGAATATTTAAATAAAGCCGTCGAAGGTATGTTGCTGGCCTTCTTTAACCAAGGCGAAGTCTGTACTTGCCCGTCACGGGTGCTAGTCCAAGAGTCGATTTTCGATCGCTTCATCGAAAAAGTGCTCGCCCGCGCCCAAACCATTAAGCAAGGCGATCCCTTAGATACCGACACTCAAGTGGGGGCTCAAGCCTCCAAAGAACAGTTCGATAAGATCTTAAGTTACTTAGCCATAGGTAAGGCTGAAGGTGCAGAAGTGCTACTGGGCGGCACACTTTGCCAACTCGATGGCGGCCAAAGCGAAGGCTACTACATCAGCCCAACCATTATGAAAGGCCACAATAAGATGCGTATCTTCCAAGAGGAAATCTTCGGCCCTGTGATTTCGGTCACCACTTTCAAAGATGAAGCCGAAGCCTTAGCGATCGCTAACGATACTGAGTACGGCTTAGGCGCTGGTGTGTGGACGCGAGACATGAACACGGCTCAACGTATGGGACGCGGCATTCAAGCGGGCCGCGTGTGGATTAACTGTTACCACGCCTATCCTGCCCATGCTGCTTTTGGTGGATACAAAAAATCCGGTATTGGCCGCGAAACCCATAAGATGATGCTCAACCATTATCAAAATACTAAGAATCTCTTGGTGAGTTACGATGTGAATCCACTGGGTTTCTTCTAAGGGGCTTTGTTAGGAGATTTATCTAAGAGGCTTGCTATAAAGGACGTCTCTAACCTGCTACAGCAGTTGTTCTTAGCGGTTGCAGCTAAGCGTTGTTGAAGATGGTGCATTCGCAGTGATTGCTGTGTAAAAGTCACATAAATAAAGAAAGGGCTATTCGCCCTTTCTTTATTTCTATCTCACATATAAATAAATCACATGCTTATAAAAAACCTAAAGAAACATACCGCCTGAAGCTTCGATACGCTGGGCATTAATCCAAGCGGCCGCAGGCGATAGCAAGGCACTAATCGCGCCGCCGATATCATCCGGCAAGCCCACACGTCCTAACGCAGTTTGCTGCGCTAAAAACTGATTCATCTGTTCATTATCCCGTACAGCACCGCCGCCAAAATCTGTTTCAATCGCCCCAGGGGCAAGCACATTGACCCGAATACCCCTCGGGCCTAACTCCTTCGCCCAATACTTAGTCATAGTTTCGACCGCGCCCTTCATAGTGGCATACGCGCCAAATCCGGGAATCGCAAAACGCGTCAAGCCGGTGGAAATATTGATAATACTTCCTCCATCCATCAGCTGCGGCAATAAGGTTTGAGTCAAAAAGAACGGCCCTTTAACGTGGATGCTCATCAAGGTATCGAACTGTTCGATACTGGTTTCCGCCATAGGCACATGAATCCCGATACCAGCATTGTTAATCAAATAGTTAAACGACTCCCGCTGCCAAGTCTGGGCTAATACAGTACTCACTTGGGTGGCAAACTCGGCAAATGAGCCGCTATCGCTTACATCCAGCGGCAGTGCTACCGCTTTGCGTCCCAACCATTCAATCTCGGCGACCACTTCAGCGGCCGCTGCAGCATTCGTTTGATAGGTCAGGATAATATCTATCCCCTGTGCCGCTAATTTCAGGGCAGTGTTTTTACCTAAACCGCGGCTAGCGCCAGTGATAAGTGCAATTGGAGTCGTATTCATGGTCAGTCCTTATAATCGTCGCAGGAAGTAAAACCTAAGCCTTGAGGCCTAATTAACTGCACACAGCTTATTACTTGCAATTAACGAGATAAACACACTATAAATGCTAAGACTGTTAGCCAATAAAGGACAATCGCCGTGCAAGATAGACTGCAAGCCATGCAAATTTTTATGCGGGTCGCTGAATTACAAAGCTTTACCCAAGCGAGCGTCAGCTTAGGCCTATCGAAAACCCATGTGTCAAATGTGGTGGCGCAGTTCGAAACCTTTCTAGGCGCGCGCTTGTTGCAACGCACCACGCGGACGGTACGCTTAACCCAAGATGGCCAGAGTTGTTATGAGCGTTGTAAAAGCTTACTGGCGGAATTTCAAGAATTAGAAAGCCTGTTCCAACTGCAAGCCGAGCAAGTGTCGGGACGGCTCAGAGTCGATATGTCGACGGGCATTGCCCGCAACTTAGTGCTCCCTAAACTGGCTGAATTTATTGAGCAATATCCGCATATCGAGCTTGAACTAAGCAGCACAGATCGTAAGGTGGATGTCATTGCCGAAGGGTTCGATTGTGTGATTAGGGTCGGCAGTGTGCAGCAAGAAGGACTGATAGCGAAAAAGCTGGGGCATTTTAAGATGCTGAACTGTGTCAGCCCAGCTTATATTGCCAAATACGGTAAACCCGAAAGCCTTGAAGATTTGACCCAACAAAACCACAAACTCGTCCACTACGTAAGCCAATTAGGCGGCACTGACTCAGGCTTTGAATATCAAGATCCCCACACTCATCAAGGGAACCTTACTATCCAACTGCCTAAATTGATAACGGTAAATAATGCCGATGCCTATAGCTCAGCCTGCTTGGCGGGGCTGGGGATCATTCAAGTCCCCAGCATAGGGGTGGCTAAATATTTACACACTGGAGAGTTGGTCGAGATCCTGCCAAATTACCCTGCGCCACCTATGTCTGTAAGCTTGCTGTATCCCCACAGGCGGCACCTATCTAAACGCCTGCAAGTCTTTATGGCATGGTTAAATCAGCAGATGACGCCATTTTTAGTCCCACATTAGTGACTTTTCGATGGCCGCTAAACGCTGAGCCAATTCGGCCATAGCGGCGGCCGTTTGCGGATCGCTTTGGGGATCAACAACTTCAATCAGCTTAAGTTTCGGCCGAGTTGTTAACCAAGAGCTGCCCGCAGTAATGACTAAATCCAGCACAAACTGACCGTAATAGTGCAGTCGCAAGCGGTTATCGGCTATGGGCCAGTGTGAGTGCAGTAAAAATGAATCATACATTTGCGCCAAAGATGTCGTCGCAATGAGCTTAAACGCTTCATCAAGCAGGCTAAACTCGGTTGATTCTTCGAAGGGACAATCAAAAGAAGTGATGACCAGATACCCCGAGGTTTTATTGGGTAAAACGCAGCGATATTGGCCTTCAATCACTCGACCAGCAATAAAGGTATGAGTATGTTGGCCATTGAAATACAAAGGCATTTTCAGTGGATTAGGCTCAAGTCCATCAGTACGTGCTGTTAGCAGTGAAAATGCCGTTATCGGTTGCATCCTTTACCCCACTTATCTCGCCTGTCCGCGAAAACACACGTCGCGTGGCTCTTGCGGATTCAAATCACTAGGACTGGGGGCTTTTCCAATAGCAGCCCAATAAGATCAAGTAACCGACAAAATATGCCACGAGATCGAGTGGATCAAAATGGCTACCTATCACTATCCGCGCCAAGCGATTTCCGCCCAAGCCTAGCTTGTCGACTAAACCCCAATACTGGCCAAACTCGATAGCAAAGGCAAACAGCAATACCGCAAACGCCAGCCAAGGAGTTTGAAATAAGCGCTTAATGCCCTCGTCTTTACTATTGGCGACCGAATTGACTGCTAGAGGAACGACAGCCCGCACCATGCAAAACAGTAAGATCACCACCAATACATCGCCCACAAAACCACGAATAAAACCCGCAGGCGCATATAAAGCGATTAAGACTTCAGTCAAAAATAATAAAACCGCATAAATAAAAAATGATTTACGACTCGGATTGCGGCTGATGAAAGCGCGAATAACGGCGGTAGACATAGATAAGTTAGTCCCTTCACTCGGTTGAGGTGGCAGAATTTACCGTAATACCAAGAGGTTAACAAGCGAGCTTTCGTTGATATTTAAGGCTCGTCACCCAGGCAAGCGCGCCACTTAACGCCACCAATTCACTAAATGTTCGCCCCTCAAAATTTAAGCGAGGTTTAAGTTTGGGTTAAGTAGCCTACACCTAAACTCACTTAGGAGCGTCACACCATGTCATCAAACACACTGCAAACCATCAAAGTCTGGGACCTGTTGATCCGCATATTCCATTGGTCTCTCGTCGGCTTTTTCACCTTAGCCTACCTCACTGAAGGCGAAGACGAGTGGATGACCATCCACAGTTACGCAGGTTACAGCGTCTTAATTTTACTGGTGTTTCGTCTGCTGTGGGGCGTGATTGGTACCCACTATGCGCGCTTTAGCAACTTTATCACTCGCCCTAAAGAAGTGCTGGTGTACCTCAAAGGGCTCATCACAGACAAAGCCAAAGACTACATAGGCCATAACCCCGCTGGAGCAATGATGATAGTGGCCTTGATTGCCAGCATCGCCATCACGGGATTCTCGGGCATGGCTCTGTACGCCACCGACGGACACGGCCCATTAGCCACAAGCTTTTTCGCCACTTGGCCCGAAGGCGCCATAAAAGAAGTCCATGAATTCTTTGCCAACTTCACAGTGTTCCTTGTGGTCATCCATGTTGGTGGCGTCATCGTCAGCAGCCTGCTACACAAAGAAAACTTAGTCAGAGCCATGGTCACGGGCAAGAAACAACGCCCTGTGGAACAAGAAGATTAATCCATTAGCCATTTTGCTTAGCAACAAGACATCCAGCCCAAAAGGAATGCCCTATGAACAGATTAACCAGACACTCGAATACAAGTCGCCTTGCTATCGTCACAATTTCAACCTTGCTGCTGAGTAGCCTTAGCGTTAGCGCCGCCAACAGTAAAGTGCAAAGCCTACCACTGAGCGCTGAGCGCATCGGCACGCAGCTGCAAAACTATCAAGCCCAAGGCGCTGGACCCTTTACCGCCGCCGCAGGACAAAAGCTTTGGCTACAGGACATGGACGGTCGCAGCTGCGCCAGTTGCCATACCGCCAAAGTCACCGACATGGGGATGCACCAAAACACCCGTAAATCCATTGACCCTATGGCGCCGTCGATTACCGCAGATCGGTTAACCGACTCAGCCAAAATCGAGAAATGGTTTACCCGTAACTGTAACTGGACCTTTAAACGCGACTGCACGCCGCAGGAGAAAGGCGATGCCTTACTCTGGTTAAGCCTGCAATAGCCGCCAAATTTCGACCTTATCACTCATTCAATTAGATCAATTAATTTCAACACCTTCCACAGAAGGTAACGGCACAAAAAGGAAGATGTCATGACTAAACAAGCACACCCAATTAGCTGGTTCTTAGGTTCATCACTCACAGCTGCGGCATTAGCCATTGGCGTTATCGGTGTCAGCCTAACCTTAACCGGCACAGGCTATGCGGACGATGGCCGCGGGCTTAGCCGCGCCATTCCACAAAATGCGGAATATACGGCAGAATGTGGCAGCTGCCACATGGCTTACCCCGCGAACTTACTCCCCGCCGACAAGTGGCGCGCCATTACCGCAAATCTTGAGAATCACTTTGGTGACAACGCCAGCCTAGATCCTCAAGTCACTGCTAGAATTGAGGAATATCTGGTTCAACATGCGGCGCAAAATGGTAAGGTGATGAAAAACAGCACGCCACTGCTTGCAGGCGCTGGGCCGCAGAAGATCACAGAACAGGCATTTTTTATTCGCAAACACGATGAGATCCCAAGACGTATGGTGCAAGATAACCCCAAAGTCGGCTCATTCAGTCAATGCAGCAATTGTCACAACCTCGCAGAAAAGGGCATATTCGATGAAGATACCGTTAATATTCCTGGCTTTGGCCGTTGGGATGATTAGCAGCCCCAGCTGCAATGCCCACGACGATGATCTTTCAAACAAGGTGGTCGAGTGGGTTAAGGAGGGCAAGGTTTTGCCCTTCGACACCATAATGCAACGCTATGAATCACGACTAAAGGGACGGTTGCTCGATCTCGAAGTCGAGCAAAAACATGGCAGGATCATCTACGAACTCGAAATCCTTCGTGACGATGGCATAGTGTATGAAATCAAGATTGACGCCAAAACCGGCGAGTGGCTAAAGGAAAAGGTCGACTGGTGCGTTTGCTATTGATTGAAGATGATACCGATCTGGTCGCGCGCCTCATTCCCGCCCTTAACAAGGCGGGTTATACCGTCGAGCACGCCGATAACGGTATCGACGGTGCCTTTTTAGGCGAAGAAGAAAACTTCGAAGCCGTGATCCTCGATCTCGGTTTACCCGGCAAACCCGGTTTACAAGTCCTCGGCCAATGGCGACAAAAAGGCTTAGCCATGCCAGTGCTGATCCTCACCGCCCGCGATGCGTGGCACGAGCGGGTCGATGGCCTCAAGGCGGGAGCCGATGATTACCTCGGCAAGCCTTTTCATATTGAAGAACTACTCGCAAGGCTCGAAGTGTTGATCCGCCGCCACTTTGGCCGCGCCGACAATGTGTTGCAACATGCGGGCGTCTCCCTCGATGTCGACAAACAAGCCGTCACCAATGTCGACGGTGAAGTGATAGAGCTGACTAAGATTGAATATCGCCTACTGCATTATTTAATGGTCAATCCCAGCAAAATCGTCTCTAAGTCAGAGCTCAGTGAACGCATTTACGAAGAAGATCAAATCAAAGACAGCAATGTCATCGAAGTGTACGTCAACCGCCTGCGTCAGCGCTTAGGCAAGGATTATATCGAAACCCGTCGCGGCCAAGGTTATCGACTCAAGGAGTAAAAGGCGTGTATTCACTCAAGGGTTATCTGACGCGCAATCTGCTGATCACGCTCACCTTTGCCATGGTGCTGTTACTGTATTTTCTGTACCAAGGTATCCAAGTATTAACCCAAGACTTTGTTGCCTCGCGATTACAGCACGATGCCGACAGCCTGATCTCCGCCCTGAATAACAATCCCGATGGCACCTGGGCGCTTACTACCGACCGTTTACCCAATGTGTACCACAGGGTTAATTCTGGGCATTATTTTGCAATTCAAATCGGCGAACAAACCCTGCGCTCACGCTCCCTATTCGACCATAACGTGAACATGCCGAAGCTGGCCGCGGGTGAGCACCACCAAGCCACTGAGTTTGTCGGCAAAGAACATTGGCTGATGTTCAGTCAGGCCGTAATCAAAGATGATCAATTAGTGACCCTGTGGGTAACAGAAGACATCAGCGAGCTCGAACAGACCCAAGTGCAATTTTTAGCCTTTGCCAGTGCGGCGGTGTTGCTCACGATTATTATTCTATTACTGGCGCAGTATCAGCTACTTAAACGCGGCTTTAAACCCTTAGAGCAGATGCCTGAAGCCATACGGCAGATGCGCACCCAAGGGCAAGAAATCAATCCAGACCAAATGCCGAGCGAAATCATCCCGCTGATTGAGGAGATAGATCGTTTAGTCAATCAATTGGGCCAACGAGTACAACGCTCCCGTAATGCCTTGGGTAACTTAGCCCACGAAATGAAACGTCCGCTACAAGGGCTGCAGTCCTACCTAGAAAGCCTTCCACCAGAACAGAGGAGTGAGGGCAGCAAGGTGCTCGCAAACCTGCACCACATCATTGAGAGAGAGCTTAAGCGCACTAAGATAGTCGGCCTGTCCACTCCGGGGCGTTATACCGTGCTCGATGACGACCTCGCGCCGCTGATTCAAGTGATGCAGCGTATCTACCCAGACCGCATTATTCATAGCCATTACGCGAATAGCTTAGTGATGCCATTTGACCGCGATGACTTACTCGAACTCTTAGGCAATTTACTGGATAACGCCTGCAAACATAGCCGCAAGAACATTGAGATCCGTATAGTGCATCAAACGGCTCCCACCGCAGGTTATGGGATCATAGTCAGCGATGATGGCGAAGGCGTCTCCGATGCCGCATTGTCGATTATCATCGAGCGCGGCATTCGACTAGATGAAAGCATCCAAGGCCATGGCTTAGGATTATCAATCTGTAAAGATATCGTCGACAGTTATCAGGGCGAACTTAGCTTTAGCCACGCGAAACAGGGTGGTCTCGAAGCCAGCGTATTTCTGCCGATCCCGAGTTAAGCGGTATACTCAGCCAAACCATGCTCAATCAAACCTGCCACCACATCATTCAGACCAGCGAACGGACTTAAGTATTCGTGCCACTATGTCGCACCATTAAGCCCTTTGCATAACACACGTCAGAGATTTATATGAAAGTTATCGACCTAAAATCGGCCCCGCAGCACATTCCACAGCTGGCACAATGGCATCATCAAGAATGGGCACATTTAAGTTCCGCGGACGCCACAGTCACCACACTCATTGAGCAGATGAGCGAGTACCTCACCGACGCCGCCATTCCTAAGATGTTTATCTGTGAAGACGCTAACCAAGTCATGGGCTCCTCCTCATTAACCGCAGCAGATATGGATACCCGAACCGACTTAAGCCCTTGGCTGGCCAATGTGTATGTTAATCCACACTATCGAAATAAAGGCTTAGGGAAATTATTAGTCAATGCCGTCGTTAATTATGCCAAAGCACTCGGATTACAAAAAATCTATTTGTTTACCGCAGACAAAGCAGAATTTTATCAAACGCTTGGTTGGTCAAAGATTTCACGGGAAGATTATATGGGCGAGATGGTCACGATAATGGAATATGAATTTAAGAAGTGAATGTTTAAGGAGAGTGAGCAAGCCCCACGACGGGCGTCGTGAAGCTGTACATGCTGGCTAAATATCTAGATGTGATATCCAATACTTAGCGACAAGCCAATGGCTTTAGTCAATTTCTATATCCACGCCGAAACGATTGGATAGTTGGCGTTGCTCGTGCAGAATTTCAATTCGGCGGCGAGTGTCTTGGGTCAACTTGTCTTTGAGGCGCAAACCACTAGTAATAGCGGCTTTTTTTGCTTTCTTGCTCTTAGTTGTCGTTGCATCCGTTGGACTCTCGACGGCTTGAGATTCGATAGACATAGCTAACTCCTTTAATTAGAACCTTAAATAGGCTCTTCCAGTAAATCCCTGCTCAAAACGAACAAACAGGTCATCTTTATAATGAGTCAATTCGCCATTCACTATTTAAGTAATAGATAATTTGGCGACTCATAAACTTACGGCCCATATCTTTTACCTAAGCCAACAAAATTAAATTACATGCTAACAGGATAAAAATAATCGAGACGTAAGGTCGAAATGAAAAACTGAGTATTGATTGACTTCATCGGCGTAACAGAACCCTAACGAGCTCTAAATTTCCAGCGACAAAGCGGCATAACATAGGTAGAGAAAGAACAGGTGGTAATGCAGAAAGGTTGGTAAGCTCAAGCGGCAAAGCGCTGCTGCGCAACAATTAGGCTGCGCAACAATTAGGCTGCGCAACAGTACTACATCTAGCCTAGATTTACGACTTATATGGCATAGCGCCAAGGTAATCTTTCTTGCCAATTTCAACACCGTTGTGGCGCAAAATCGCGTAGGCTGTTGTTACATGGAAGTAAATGTTCGGAATCGCATGCTCAATAGCAAACTCATAACCCGTAAGATATTTTCCTTCCCAACGTGGTTGTGAGACATGGATCGTGGCCGCATTAGCAAAATCATCCGCTTTGAACGTCGCTAAGTAATCTAATACTGAGCTAATACGCGCTTGCAAATCAGCTAAAGTCGTTTCGCTATCATCGTGCTTTGGCACTGTATCTAAGTTATCGGTCAAACGTGCCACGCCAATTTTGGCAGTATCGCAGGCAATTTGAACTTGGCGAATAAGATTAAATTGATCCGGCGCTAAGCGTGAGTTTAATAGGACCGCCATATCGACTTTCTTGAGGTTTGCGAAGCATTCGCCCTTTTCAAGAATAACGCTTAAATTTTTCAGCATCTTGCTAAATTGTACAACCGTTAAATCATAAAGCATGGCATTGACCTCAGTGATGGACGCTACAAAACTGCAGCACTTAAGACTATCTTGGGGCAAATAATTCAATTTCAATCATTCTTGGAATTTAAGTATTTACTTAACAATAAACACATCAAAATAAGCCCTATTAAGCAGCTAAAAATAACAAGAAACAGGTGGAATCTTGTGAGGAAGAGTATTTATCAAGCAGTAAGAGTTTGATATTTAACCAGCTCAAGAGAAGTCGGCGGTACAGTGATTGAAAAGTTGGATGAATAACAGCTTGAGACATCACCAATAATGTCAATTTCTCCACAACGAAAAAAGCCTCTACATTGCTGTAAAGGCTTTCATCTTTATGTTGGCGGAGCGGACGGGACTCGAACCCGCGACCCCCGGCGTGACAGGCCGGTATTCTAACCAACTGAACTACCGCTCCTTTAGTCTAACGTTTGCACGTTAACCTAAATTAGGCGCTTGGCGAT
>NZ_JALBYT010000053.1:0-16341 GCF_022690845.1 Shewanella sp. N2AIL
AACACTCATCGCTTAGCTCGCTAACCGATGAACTGCTTGGCTTTCTTTGCTTAACTTGCGTTACGCTGTCTGCCGTGTCAGTGGATGCGCATTATAGGGAGATTGAGAAAGTCCGCAAGGGCTTTTTAGCGATCATTGAATCGTACGTCGATATTTTAAACGTTATGACCATTTTTTAGCTTGTAGACCTTATTTATCGGAGATAAGTCAGCTTTTTTAGCTAATAATTGATAATTCACGCTCAATATTTCAGCAATGGTCTAGTGTAAAAGTAAATAATTCATTACCATATACTTGCTGTTAACAGTTATTTATCAATTTTCCATTCATCAGAGAGCATTCTTATGCAAAAGTCATTTCTTATTGTTTTGATTGTCGCCATTGTTGGCGCCTTTGTGCTATTTCAGTTTGCACCTACGCTGCCGGCTTATATTGCCTTCGTTGCAGGCGTTATTGTGACTAGCCTTATCTTTAAACTTGTTCCAGAGACTTCATCATCTCATGCTACAGAAGAACAATATGTTGGTCCTACTATGACCTTATATGTAGGTAACCTGCCTTATCGTGTCCATGAAGGTGAAGTAAAAGTATTGTTTGGTGAGTTTGGCCCAGTAAACTCTGTGCGTTTAGTCAGAGATCGTAAGACTGGTCGTCGTAAAGGTTTTGGTTTTGTGGAGATGTCAGAGTCTGGCGCTCAGAAAGCCATGGTTAAACTGAATGACTATAGCTTCCAAGAAAGAACCTTAAAAGTAAGAGAAGCAAAAACACAAGATTCGGAAGCTGCCGACCGTACTGGTACTGACGAGTAGTATTGCCGTTTAAACTGTTTTGTTTGACGTTGTAAATTTAGTTGGTTGTGGTGATTCGTTCGATAGTTGAAAAGCCACAATCAATTAATGTTGTTGTTAAGCCTTCACTGATTTCCGCTTTAGTATAGAACGCCTGCATTACTGACTCCCCTACTGCTTCTCTCTCATTTGTTACTCTGCGCTCCTCCACAATAAGATTCTGTTGCGTTAAAAGAGTCACGACTCGCTTAGCTATCGCAGCGCCAGAATCCATTAGCGTTACGCCCGCACCGAGCACTTGTTGTAATTCAGCTTTGATCATCGGGAAGTGAGTACAACCCAGTACGAGAACATCCAATTGCGCGGCAACGACTGGCGCCAGTAAATCTGCCAGTCTGTGCATGTCCATTTCACCTGTCGCTATTTTCTGCTCCGCCATCATGACGAGTTCAGAACAACCAAAGAGTTCGACATGGCAATCATCGGCAAATTGGCTGATAAGCTCATGGGTATAATGACGCTTAACTGTGCCAGGGGTAGCCAAGAGTCCAATGCGTTTACTCTTAGACATCTGTGCCGCCGGTTTGATAGCGGGTACAACGCCCACAACAGGAATACTGAGGTTTGCACGTAATGCCGGTAGCACAACAGTGCTCGCGGTATTGCAGGCGACGACCACTATCATTGCATTGGTGCGAGCTACAAGATCACATACTAATGCGACACAGCCAGCAATTAATACCTGCTCTTCTAACTCGCCATAGGGCAACCTAGCATTGTCGAAAAGATAACAATAATCGCTATGGGGCAAACTCTTGCGGATTTCGGCCAATACGGATAGGCCACCAATCCCTGAATCAAACACTAATATAGGTCGCGACAAGCGGGTCTCCCGTTTCGGATATATAAATAAACTATACAGATTGGACGCATTAACGATTCGATGGCTGCTTTACCGACGGAATCCAGCCAAATACCATAGAACCACATTCAAGTGCGCGGATTTTCCCATAGCTTTGCGTAAACAGCAAAAGCAAGATGCTGGACATTCGTGTCACCTAGTATAATATTTGCGCCCCAATTTACAGCAACGGTGAATCAAACAATGAACTTAGCAGCAATGGACCCTCAGACTTATGATACGCAGTTAGAACACAAGCGTATCAAGCTAGAACAAGCCTTTGCCCAATTTGAAACACCGAATGTTGAAGTTTTTGCCTCAGAGCCTGCCAACTACCGTATGCGTGCTGAATTCCGCATGTGGCATGACGGTGACGACTTATACTATTACATGTTCGATAAAGTATTGAATGAGAAAGTGCGATGCGATCAATATTTGCCAGCCAGCGTGCTCATCAATCAAATGATGTCGGCCTTAATCGCCGAACTAAAACCGAATCCTAGTCTAAGACATAAACTGTTCCAAGTGGATTTTTTGTCGACCTTAAGCGGCGAGATCTTAGTGTCCTTGCTTTATCACAGACAGCTTGATGACCAATGGCGCGCCGATGCGACTGCACTAAAAGCCAAGTTAAGCAGCCAGTTTAATGTCAACATCATCGGCCGTGCCCGTAAGCAGAAAATCGATTTAGATAAAGACTTTGTGGTCGAGTCATTACAAGTGAATGATAAAACCTTCTTATATAAGCAAATCGAGAACAGCTTTACTCAACCGAATGCCAAAGTTTCCGTAAAAATGTTGGAGTGGGCTATCGATGCGACTCAGGAGAGTGAAGGGGATTTACTCGAGCTCTACTGTGGTAATGGCAATTTCTCTATCGCACTGGCGCAAAACTTTAATCGCGTATTGGCCACCGAACTCGCTAAGCCCTCAGTCGATGCGGCGCAATACAATATCGAAGTGAATGGTATTGAGAACCTGCAGATTATTCGTATGTCGGCTGAAGACTTTAGCGATGCCATGGCGAAGAAACGCAGCTTTAGACGTTTAGAAGGTATCGATCTCGACAGCTATGTGTGCAACACCATTTTTGTCGACCCACCACGCGCAGGGATTGATCCTGATACGTTGGCGTTAGTACAAGGTTACGAGCGGATCTTATACATTTCCTGCAACCCTGAAACCTTAAAAGACAATCTGCAGCAACTGAACGAAACCCATAAAGTCACTCGCTTCGCCTTGTTTGATCAGTTCCCTTATACCGACCACATGGAAACAGGTGTACTACTGGAGCGTCGTTAGTCACCTCAAATGCATTAAGCTCGACTGCATAGCAGTTAAACGTAGCTAGAACTCAAACATAAATTCACTAAAAATAATGGAGCCTCAGGCTCCATTATTTTTAGCAGCTGATGTGCATGTAACTCAGATTACCGGTGTTCAACCTTATGCTGCAAAGCCTCGGCGCCTTTGGCGACCATACGCAGTTGCATGACTAATTGATCGGCAAGGATTTTGCGATCGGCACGTTTCATATCTAATGCGGAAGCGCCGGCGTTAAACACCAAAGTGACTAAGGCTTCTGCTTGTGCCCGAGCTAATAACGGAGTTCGGCCCGCTTTCGCTTCAGTATAGTGAGCCAATTCAGAAATAAAATGTTCAATTTCGCGGGCAACCGCCGCACGGAACGCTGCCGAGGTTCCTGAACGTTCATGTAATAAGATACGGAATACGTTTGGATTAGAATCAAGCACTTCCATAAAAGTATCAACAGAAATACGGATCACACTGCCACCGGCTTCGGCTCGCTGACGGCCTTTGCGCATCATCTGCCTGAGTGTTAACCCACCCTCGTCCACCATAGTGAGACCGAGTTCGTTCATATCTTTAAAATGGCGATAAAAAGATGTCGGCGCAATATTGGCTTCCCGAGCAACCTCTCGCAAACTCAGACTTGAGAAACTGCGCTCAGCACTTAGCTGATTAAAGGCCGCATCGACTAAAGCTCGACGAGTTTTCTCTTTTTGCTGTGCTCGAATACCCATTCTTAAATCCGCTAACTGAATGTAATGACGCGATAATACCGCTTTTAGGCATTAAACACAGCCCCATCGTCCTTGACCAAACAATATAGCTAGGCTAAATTAGCTTACAGATGTACGCTCAAAAGCGAATTTTGGAAACCTATAATGAAAAAACCCCCTATCATCTGGCTTAATGTCAGTCTGTTTGCCATCACTTTCCTCAGTGCGGTGATCTTAGTTCCATGGCGCGGTATTGTTCACGGCTACGGTGCCAGTGAATGGATCGCTTTTATTGTCTTAGCCTTTGCCAGTGGTTTGTCGATCACCGCAGGTTATCACAGACTGTGGTCACACAAGGCCTATAAAGCTCATCCAGCCGTGCGATTTATGTATGCACTCGGCGGTGCTTTAGCATTACAAAACAGTGCATTACATTGGGCATCCGATCACAGAATTCACCACAAGCACGTAGACGACAACGACAAAGACCCGTACTCAGCCAAAATGGGATTCTGGTACAGCCATATCGGTTGGATGCTGCGTGAATATCAGTCGCAACGCTATCATGATTATCAAAATGTGCGTGATCTGCAAAATGACCGTATCGTTATGTGGCAACACAAACATTACCTTGCACTCGTTTTGCTGATGAACATTGGACTGCCTGCCCTGCTCGGCTGGCTGAACGGCGACGTACTGTCTATGTTATTGATGGCGGGTTTACTGCGTTTAGTGGTGGTGCATCACTGCACTTTCTTCATCAACTCTTTAGCCCACGTGTGGGGCAGCCAGCCTTATACCGATAAGAACACTGCCCGCGATAATGGCTTTCTCGCCATGTTGACCTACGGTGAGGGTTACCATAATTTCCATCACATCTTCGAAAATGACTATCGTAATGGCATTAAATGGTGGCACTACGATCCAACTAAATGGTTGATTAAGTCATTATCTTGGTTGGGGTTAGCCAAGGACTTGCGTACGAGTCCACAGGAACGTATCGAGAGCGCACGCTTGCAGATGCAGCTGCTGCGGACCAAGAACAAAGTCGTGCACTTACCCAATGCCGATGAAATTATTGAAAAAGTCCAAGCTGAGTATGAATTACTCAAGCTGCACTTAATGGATTACTATCAAGCAAAGAAAACCTTGCTTGAGGCCAAGCGCAAGCAACTTGTCGATCAGCAGCTATTACAACAAGTTGAAGAGCTAAAGGCGCGTTTCTTAGTCCAGCAAAAACATTGGCGCAGCCTGACCGCAACTTATAGCTAAACCACAATTCTGCCCGAAAGTCATACGGCCACCTTGCATGGTGGCCGTATCTGATTATGATGATGCCTTAATCACTTAAATAGGCTGTTGAGATCATGTCAGATTCCCCAGTTACACTTCCAGAATCAATCAAACTAACAGAATATAGTCATGGTGCAGGTTGTGGCTGCAAGATATCCCCTAAAGTGCTCAGCACTATCTTGGCCTCGCAGTTACCCGTGTTTACTGATCCTAATCTGCTGGTCGGCAATCAAAGCCGTGACGATGCCGCAGTGTATAAACTCAATGACGACATAGGCATCATCAGCACTACCGATTTTTTCATGCCAATTGTTGACGATCCCTTCACCTTTGGCCGCATCGCTGCGACCAATGCAATCAGTGATATTTATGCCATGGGCGGCACACCTATCATGGCGATCGCTATTTTAGGCTGGCCAATCAATAAGCTACCTGCAGAAGTCGCACAACAAGTGGTCGATGGCGGCAGACAAGCCTGTATGGAAGCCGGGATCATGCTAGCCGGTGGCCACAGCATAGATGCGCCTGAACCGATTTTTGGGCTCGCAGTGACGGGACAAATTGCGTTAACTGACTTAAAACAGAATGATACTGCTAAAGCGGGCGATCGTTTATATCTCACTAAACCTATCGGCATTGGCATTTTAACTACGGCGCAAAAACAGAAAAAACTCCAAGATGAAGACAGTCACATTGCGGTTAATGCTATGTGCCAGCTGAATACTATAGGCACGACGATTGCCAAAATTAGCGGCGTAAACGCCCTGACCGATGTCACAGGATTTGGACTGGCGGGACACTTACTCGAAATGTGCCAAGGTGCCAAGCTCACGGCAAAACTCAAATTTGATGCGGTGCCGTTACTGCCACGCGCCTTAGATTACTTAGCCTTAGGTTGCGTTCCTGGCGGGACTCACCGAAATTACGACAGTTATGGCGAGCATCTCCCCGAGCTCAGCGAGCATCAAAAAGCGATTCTGTGCGATCCGCAAACCAGTGGTGGCCTGCTAGTTGCCGTCTCGGCCGAAGCCGAAGCGGAATTAATTGCCCTACTCGATGCGCATCACATCGCCCCAATTTGCATTGGATCACTGGAAACACCCACCACTGAAGCGAATGTGGTGTTGTACTGATGCCAAACGCGATCGTCGCTGCAGAACAATATCGGGAAATTTTTCTCAATCAACATCCCATCATGGATGTGCGAGCCCCCATAGAGTTTACTCGAGGTGCGTTTCCCAACTCGACCAACTTACCCTTGATGCTGGATAGTGAAAGGGAAAAAGTCGGCACTTGTTATAAGCAATCAGGTCAGCAAGCCGCGATTGCATTGGGTCATTCACTGGTTAATGGCCCCATTAAGCAACAGAGAATCGAAGCTTGGGCAAGCTATGTGAAAGCCAACCCCAACGCCTACCTTTATTGTTTTCGTGGCGGCTTACGCTCGCAACTCACGCAACAATGGCTTAAAGAAGCGTGTGTAGAAGTCCCTTATATTCAAGGTGGCTATAAGGCCCTGCGCCAATATCTGATTGGCGTGATTGAAGCGGCACCGACTCAGCAACCGTTATTGAGTTTGAGCGGGATGACGGGCTGCGGTAAAACCGATTTTCTACTGCAGCGTAAAGAAGCAGTTGATCTTGAAGGGATAGCCAATCACAGAGGCTCTAGCTTTGGTAAGAATATCGACCCACAGCCAACGCAGATTAACTTTGAAAATCAACTCGCCATTGCTTTGCTACAGCACCAAACGAGTGACGCAGCCTGTTTACTGCTCGAAGATGAAAGTTTCCTGATTGGGCGCTCGGCACTGCCGCAGACATTTTACAATGCCATGCAAGCCGCCAATGTCTTAGTGCTAGAAGAGTCGGACGATGCGAGGCTCGAACGCTTACGCAATGAATATGTGCATAAAATGTATAGTGGCTTCTGTGAGCGCCTAGGGGCAGAAGCGGGTTTTGCGGCATTTAGCGACTATCTATTGCAAAGTTTAGTGAGCATTCGCAAACGTTTAGGCGGGAAGCAGCATCAAGAACTGCAAGATTTGCTGCAACAAGCACTCGATCAGCAAATCAACCAGAATGACACTTCGCTGCACTTAGTTTGGATAAACCTGTTATTACATAAGTATTACGACCCTATGTACCTATACCAATTAGAGAAAAAGTCGGAACGAGTGCTCTTTAAAGGCTCGCACCAAGCCATGCATGAGTGGCTGGATAGCTATCAGACACGATAAATCGCCACCCTAAAATAAGATAACCGCGAACATTAGCTTCGCGGTTATCACTTTATTTCACACTGACATAACGGATTTAAGATTTACCCAGCAGGCTCGCCACTTGGACTCTCAAAGAATCCTTATTCGCAAGCTTGCCATCGACGGCATCCGTTAAATCTACCGACACCCTTGACCAAAAACGCTCGGGCATTTTAGCTAAGGCATGTCCGCCCTTGTGGCTAAAGTAAGAGCCCCATAATCCGTGTAATGCCATTGGAATAACAGGCACAGGATCTCTGGCTAAGATCTTATCGATTCCAGGACGAAAATCGCCAAGTTCACCGTCAGGCGTGAGTCGCCCTTCAGGGAAAATGCACACCAACTCACCATTGGCGAGCGCCGCATGAATTGCCTCGAAGGCACGATTATAGGTCTCTTCACTTTGCTTAGGCGAACAGATAGGGATCACCCCAGCGTGGCGGAACACATACTTCAGCAGAGGAATTTCGCTAATGGATTTATCCATCACAAAGCGGATTGGCCGTGTCGACGCTCCCATAATAATCAATGCATCCACATAACTCACATGGTTACAGACTATAATGCCAGCCCCTTCCTTCGGAATTTTTTCACGGCCAGTTACAGTCACGCGGTACATAACATGGCTAAGTAAGTAACTGATAAATCGCTGAGTAAATTCTGGCACTTGCGAATAAACATAAAGGGCGACGACAAAGTTCATTACGGCAAGCAACAGGAATAACTGCGGAATCGTCCAACCCGCTACGCCCAGCAACAACATAGATAACAGCGCTGAAGCCACCATAAACAGAGAATTCATAATGTTATTAGCAGCAATCGCCTGAGCACATTCACCCTTAGCCGAACGGGACTGAATAAAGGCGTATAAGGGGACGATGAACAGCCCGCCGCTAACGCCGATCATAAAGAAATCTAGCATCACCCGATAATGTTGCGACTCGGCAATAAAGGCTTTTAATCCATAGACAAAACCAGCATCCACTGGCGCAGGTGGAATAGCCCAAAGCAAATCGACACCAAAGATAGTTAACCCCAATACCCCAAATGGCAGCAAACCGAGTTCCACATGACCGTAGGAAAAACGTTCACAGACGAAGGAGCCAACGGCAATCCCGATGGAAAACATGCCCAACAATAACGACACCACAGTCGCGCCTGAATGCAGATGCAGCTTGGCAAAGTTAGGGAATTGAGTCAGATAGGTCGCGCCTAAAAACCAAAACCAACTGATAGCGAGGATCGCCATCCAGATTGAAGGTGTTTGACGCGCTTTTTTAATACTGCGCCAAGTGCCCGATAACGGCCTGAAACGTATTTTTTCGATGACGCCCTGCGGTGGTAAAGCAGGAATGGCGCGACTCGATAGATATCCCGCTAAAGACAATACGGAAACGGTAATGGCGGCCCAAAGCGTACCGTTGACTTCAGAAACTAAGATCCCCGCACTTAACGTGCCGACCAGAATAGAGAGAAAAGTGCCCATTTCAACCCACGCATTACCTGTGACTAACTCGTCCTCTTTCAACGCTTGGGGTAACAAGGAATATTTGACCGGGCCGAAATAAGCCGACTGACTACCTGTTAAAAATAACAGTAATAACATCATCATGTAGTTCTCACTCACTATCGCGATAGCGGCACAGGACATGATAATAACTTCGAGTAATTTCAATCGACGGATAAGTTTGGCCTTATCCATATTATCGGCAACCACCCCTGCGTGGGCCGAAAACAGGAAAAACGGCAGGATGAACACCCCAGCGGCTAAATTCACAAACATATCGACGCTTATGGGTAAATCTTTGACTTGGCTGAAGGTCACTAACAGCAGCAACACATTTTTATAGATATTGTCATTCAAGGCGCCGAGGCACTGAGTCGCAAAATAAGGTAAAAAACGTTTTGTTAGCAGCATGATAGTTCCCTCTGGTAACCCATTCCTTGTAGATAAGCCTGCACATGGCTCTCGAGTAAATCCCGCAGTGATAACGATTCAGCAAAGAGCTTATTATCGAGGGACAAAGCAGTTAGCCCATGAATCCCCCCCCACAACACACGGCTCATACTGAGATGCTGCTCCGGTGTCGCCTCTGGGAAGAGCTGCGCTAACTCACGTTCAATCAGTGTGAATAATCCTGCAATCAATTGTCCTTGTGATTGCGGTAGCGGCTCAGAATCGAGTAATTGCAACTCAAAAACCAGCTTGAAAGCTTGGCGCTGCTCATGGGCAAACTGACTATACTCCCACGCCATTGCAATGATTTTACGTAAACTGCCAACCGCACAAACACCCGCTAATCTGTCATGTAAAGCCCTAAGCGTTGACTCAGAAACGGCTAGTAGCAAATAGTTGTAACTGCCGAAAATATTGATCAAGGTACTAGGGACATAGCCAATTTGGCTGGCCACTTTGCGTAAACTAAGCCCGACAACACCTTGCTCGGTCAGTAACTCAGTTGCCGCTTGTATTGCCATCGCGCGAATTTCATCATGGCTGTGTTCTTTTCGTCTGGCCATAGCTCTCACTCCCAGTTGGATAGCAAGAGACTAACAGCAGTTAAAATAAAAAACAACGTTCAAAATAAGTTTGTTTTACGTACAGTAGTGGGTAAATAGTGAAGGATATCATTGAGGCTGATAGATAAAGATAGACGCTCGAAATCGATGCACTCAGTAAAGCGAACGGTGTATGTGGGATTAGACCACACAAAAGAGTATAAAAACGGCGTGCTCAGTAAGCACGCCGTTTTTATTTTGATTTAAAAATCATTCTTAATCAAAGCTGTTTTTATTTGAGGCTAATGTTTGGTTCAAAGATGAGAGCGAGGTTTAAGACTTGCGATAAGTCATCACCACTCTATCTGCACCAACGCTAAAATAATTGGCCTCAAAAGTCGAATCAACAAAACCTAAATGCTGATATAAGCCATAGGCAGAATTACTCGGGTCTACCGTTAAACACACCCGCTCAACAGCGGCTGGCAACTCAGCTAAACACTGCTGCATCAAACGTTTGCCGACCCCCTTTCCGCGAGCATCTTCACTTACGGCAATAGATAAAATCCACATACAGGTAGGATCGCTACTCTGGGCACTGAGCAAATAACCTTGCAGCAGATTATCTTCATTTACGGCCACTAAAAATTGCTCTGGCCAACAATCAAATCCCTGACGGAAGAAAAAATCCGGATAGCTATGTTCGCCAAAAATGGCCTGCTCGAGCTGATAAACCGCGAATAACTCTGACTTTAATACCGGACGTATAGACTGCATTCGAAAATTATTCACCTATTAAAATCTTATCCCACTCTAAGTTGGGTGCGCCCACTACGATAAAGTTAGGGTTTTCTAACGTCTCGCGCTCATTGTAGGTTAACGGTTGCAGCTCAGTATCCATCAACTGTCCACCCGCCTCTTCGACTATGATTTGCGCCGCTCCCGTATCCCACTCGCCCGTTGGGCCAACTCGCACATAACAATCGGCTCGACCTTCGGCGACAAGACAACTCTTTAACGCTGCGCCGCCCATCACCACGAGCTCGCAATGTTTAGGGTGGTTGAACAGGGTCAATACAGATTGAGGATCCTGACGGCGACTCACGGCCAATCTTAGCGATACCTTTTCACGGTGCTCGATTTGACGGCTGCTGATCCGCACTTCCTGTTTATCCGTGCGTTTATATGCGCCTAAACCTGCAATCGCGTAATAACACACTTGCGTCATAGGCACATACACCACGCCCATCACGGGACGATTGTGCTCCACCAGTGCAATAATCACCGAAAAATCACCACTGCCGGCAATAAACTCACCCGTGCCATCGAGTGGATCGACCAACCAATAGCGCTTCCAAGACTCACGCACGCTCAGCGGAATGTCGGCAGCCTCTTCAGATAACACAGGAATATCAGGCGTTAAAGCAGTTAATCGGTCACAAATGATCTTGTTCGCCGCTAAATCTGCGGAAGTGACAGGGGTATTGTCAGACTTCATTTCTCGCTCAAAATTACCTTTGAGATAAATGTCACGGATAGTTATCCCGGCATCGGTCGCAATCGCAATAACTTCGTCGATCAACTCTTCTGGCTTCATAACAACTCCAATCGCAAAGTTCGCGAATGTTTTGCAAGCGTTCCAGCTTTGAACGCTTAAAAGGAAAAAGATTATTTAAGGTTATATACCCAAGCTACCTGAATACACGAGTTTCAGTGCGTTAAACTCCCGCTAAACCCTGCATCTTCTAGCTGTTTAGGTATAAATATTTTTGCGCTAAAAACAACGCGCTCACACTACGGGATTCTGAAAAATCGACATCATCGAGCAAGGCCTCCCAATCGGCGAGCGCCCAAGGCACCACATCAATGGGCTCTGGCTCATCACCTTCAAGGCGACTCTCATACAGATCTTCTGCAAGAAAAATTTGCATCTTACTGGAGAAATACCCCGGCGCTAGGCTAAGTTCTTTCAATAGCGTGAGCTTATTCGCCCCAAAGCCAATTTCTTCCTGCAATTCACGATTAGCAGCTTCGATTGGCGATTCACCTGGGTCGATAAGACCTTTAGGAAAACCGAGCTCGTAATTATCGGTTCCTGCAGCATATTCGCGCGCCAGTAGCATTTGCCCTTGATGAATAGGCACTATCATCACAGCGCCACGGCTGCCGCCTTTCATACGCTCGTATTGGCGTTCGACACCATTTGAGAACTTAAGATGCACTTGCTCAATTTGAAATAATCGGCTTTTCGCGACAACTTCGGTATGCAATATTTCCGGCTTATTCTGCCGCTGCGACATAACTGCCTCTGGATAAAAAAGCGATAAATTAAATAAGGTAAGTGACAATCTTACTATCCTGTCTTTAATCTACAACCTGAATTTATTGCATACACCTAACGACAAGCCATAAATCCTTTGCGAGATACATCACAAACCAAGCTCAGCCTAAGTGAACTGCATCAAAGTATGCCTAAAAAATTCTGCAGTTTATAAATAGTAAAAAGGGGCCAAGCCCCTTTTTGTTATTCATTTACGTTTAGAATTGATAACGTAAATTGAGCTGATAACTGAGGAAGTCATTCGGCTCAATATCCACATATTGATACCCCAAGCCAACTGACCAAGCGTCACTCACTTGATAGCTAAACCGCACACCGGCATACCAATCAGTGCCATCGAGTTCTGTGGTTAAACGGCTATTGCCCATAGTGCTACTGATATCCGCTTGCCATCTAAACAATCCGATAGGCACTTCAAACCGCCAAGCATCATGCTGCAGTAAGGTAAAACGCAATCCCAGCATCACGCCATCGGCCAATACGGGGGTCACGGCTTTTACCTGCTCATGGTATTGCGCCGGAGTAAGACTCGCGCCTTCAATCCGCGCACTCCCATTACCAAAGTCGGCATAGCCTAATTCGATTGCCACCATGGGAGTCCATTGATAACCCACACTTAAGCCAAACGCGGTATCTTTGTCATCAACCGATGTCACTACGCCAGCTGCAGTCTGTGGCTGTAAATCTCGTCTGCTGCTATCAACCTGAGCTTGCCCGACAAACCCCTCGACATACCAGTTATCAGCCGCATTCGATTGACTGACTGTGCCTGCGAGCAGCACAGCCCCCAAGAGCGCTTTATGTAATTCACGGCGGCGGATTAAACCCGCCGTAATAATCAATCCTAATGCCCACAAGGACATACTGCCTCCTCCCGATTTGTTATCAATCACCACTTCTTGATAGGCCTTAACGGTAATGAACACTTGCCCTGTTGCCTCACCGCCCAACCCATCGCTAATCAGATACGTCACGGTATCGACGCCATCGAATCCCGCTTTAGGGATATAACGCAGCTTGTTCGACTCCACTGACACAGCCCCTTGCTGCGCGGTAGCGCTGACTAACGTTAAAGCATTACCGTCTGGATCACTGTCGTTACTCAGCACATCGAGTAGCAAGCTCGTTCTATCGTCGGTTGTGGCGCTGTCGCTGACTGTCGTTGGTGCGGTATTACCACTCACTATCACAGTCAACTCACTACTTGCGGTGCCACCTTTACCATCAGTAATGCTATATACCAGCACATCCGTACCGATGAAATCGGTTGCTGGCGTGTAACTCAGCTGCTGATTAGCCAAGATGACGGCGGTGCCGAACTCGCTGGTCACTTGCGTGACGGTCAGCGCATCACCATCGCTATCGGTATCATTGGCGAGCACATCAACATCGAGACTCTGATTCCAAGGTAAAGAGGCGGCATCTGGATTAGCCACAGGTAGATGGTTGCCATTGAGTATCACGGACACGCCACTTGGATCGACGATAGTACGGTTAGCGACGCCATCGTCATCGTTTGGACCGCCATCCTCTAGGGTTAACTGCACACACCAATGACCTTCCGTTAATCCCGCAGTCCAACGGCTGTCTCCCGGTGGAGGACAGAAACCACGCTCACCTTCACTACTAGCGACACTGTTGCGCGCATCAATCACAAAATCTTTCCAACCATTTTGTGCTTGATACTTACGATAAACCGCATTCGCAGGGATCGGTGAGCGCTGTGGCATCACTAGACTGTAACTCTGTCCTTGTTGTGGTAATCCCGTCGCTACGAAGTCAAAAATACCGCCGACATTGGCCGCGATGCTGTCTTCAGGCACCAAAGTAGGTAACAGTTGCATGCCCGTTTGTCCTTGTCTGAGAGCAATATCGCCTAAACGCAAACATACCCCAGCCTGACCCTCAGCCAAGAAGTACACCGGCTGCAATTCACCTTCAGGCATGATGTTACAGTCGTTGACCGCATCCAAATAATCAGGAATACCGTCACCATCCGTATCGGTAAAGCCTTCTTGAACATCAGGGATCAAATCACCGTCCGTGTCTGCGCCAGTCAATACAGGTAAGCTTGAACGCACAACAATGTAGACTTTCTCTGTGGTAGACAGCGCTGGCAAACCATTATCAGTGACAGTCACACTCACAGGATAAATGCCCGGCAGGACAGATACTGGAGAGAAGAACATACCCGCATCATCGGATTGTAAGTTCAGCGAACCGCTTGCCCATGTTGACGTTAAGCTATCCTGCATATTCGCGTCACTGATATCAGCATTAATGCGTACATCACCGCCATTTTGCGCCACGATGAATTGGTGCGCTCCCGCTTGGGTAACATCCAACGTCACCTTAGGCGCAATATTCGCTTCAGTGATGAGCACCTGAGTTTGCTGCTTACTGCCCAAGTTCAAGCTAGGGTCTAGACTAATCAGCACATCCTCATCCCCTTCGACCTCACCATCTTCAAAGGTTCTAAAGCGGATCTCAGCTTGTTGACCCGATGTCACCTCGACCACCCCATCAACCAAATCATGATCACTACTATTTGCAGAGCCTGAAACGGTATAAGGCACAGAAAGTGGATATACGGGTGCGACGCCATTAAGATGCACACTCACCACGACCTCATTGCCCTCACCCACAAGCTGATCTTTACTCAAGGAAATCAGTGGATTTACTTTCACTTTTTGAGCCTTGATCGCCTTATTGCCATCGCGGTCTACAGCTTGCCAGTAAGCTAAGTAGCTGCCAGGTGCGAAGAATAGACTCTTATTCACCAGAGAAACTGGCAATGGATGACCATTACGATCGACCGCTTTCGCGAAACCAAGTTTAACGCGAGTAAATAGGCCCGTCGCATTCATATCGACATCGTCTGGCAAAGTGATCACTGGCTGATTGTCCGACTCAGTGCCTTCAATCAATACATTCACTTTGGCACTTGCACGCCCCTTGTTACCATCACTGATGGTATAGCGAAGCGCCACAGGCCCGACATACGCTTCAGGCGCAGTAAAGCTCAAGCCCTCACTGGTGATTTGCACACTGCCGATATCCGCAGCCGCACCATCAATCGTTAAGGTATCACCATCGACATCAACATCGTTCGCGAGCACCGCCAGCGCATAAATATCATTGGCGGTACTTGTTAAGGTGTAGTCGTCATCAACCGCCTGCGGATCATCATTCACTGGCGTGACGTTAATCGTGACAGTTGCAGACTCTGAACTCAGCTCGGCATCCTTAGCAATAAAGCTAAACATGTCTGTTCCATTGAAATCCTTCTCAGGGGTATACAGCCAAACTGTGCCATGTTGCTCTAAGGTGCCGGATTCTGGCTGACTCACCACTTCATAGGTGAGCGGGTCGTTATCCACATCCTTTGCCGCAAGGGTGATAGTCACAGAACTATCTTCCTCTAACGTCACAGTTAAACTTGTCGCCACAGGTGCATCGTTGACGTTGGTCACTGTGATACTGAAGCTTTGCTCTGCCGTTAAGCCATCCGTGTCTGTCACTCGCAGTAACACGGGGTGCGCGCCCACATCGGCATTGCTTGGCGTACCACTTAACAATCCAGTAGCCGCATTGAAGCTCAACCAACTTGGTTTAGTCACCGCGCTTAAGGTTAATGTGTCGCCCACATCGGTATCCGCAGCCGCAAAGGTGTAGCTGTACGCTGCATCTTGAGTGGCGGCAGTGATGGCCGTTGAACTAATGGTCGGCGCATCGTTAACGTTGGTCACTGTGATACTGAAGCTTTGCTCTGCCGTTAAGCCGTCCGTGTCGGTGACTTTCAGTGTCACCGCATGGCTGCCCACATCGGCATTGCTTGGCGTGCCACTTAACAATCCAGTGGCCGCATTGAAGCTCAACCAACTTGGTTTAGTCACCGCGCTCAATGTCAGTACATCGCCCACATCGGTATCACTCGCCGCAAAGGTGTAGCTGTACGCCGCATCTTGAGTGGCGGCAGTGATAGCTGTTGAACTAATCGTCGGCGCATCGTTGACGTTGGTCACTGTGATACTGAAGCTTTGCTCTGCCGTTAAGCCGTCCGTATCCGTCACCCGCAGTGTTACTGGGTGTGCACCCACATCGGCATTGCTGGGCGTGCCACTTAACAATCCAGTAGCCGCATTGAAGCTCAACCAGCTTGGTTTAATCACCGCGCTCAATGTCAGTACATCGCCCACATCGGTATCACTCGCCGCAAAGGTGTAGCTGTACGC
>NZ_JALBYT010000054.1:0-16317 GCF_022690845.1 Shewanella sp. N2AIL
GCGCCATCAAGATAAACAAGATCAGGAACATGAGGCTCAATTGTCGTTGCAGATGATGTAGGTTCTTGGAATAGCCCCTTCCAGGGGCAAGTCAAAGCCGCCTTCTAAGAAGGCGGATTCTTTACTGGTTAGTTTTCATTCTGCTGAGATTGAGCTTGCTAATTAGCTTTATAAGTCGCTGATAATAGAGTGCTGCTAATTGCCTGCCGCAGGCTCTCGCACTGTTACACCAGTGACACGCCGTGGATACATCCCTGTAGGCTCTACTAAAACATCCTGTTTTAGAAGGTCACTGGTGCAACAATGCCAGTTCTGGTGTAACCGTTGAGTGAAGGGTTATGTCTGTTCTGTCATTCTCTTTTCTTAGCAGCATTTAATAGTTCTGAATTCAAAAGTGTTGTTAGTTTTTTTGAATGAGATATAGCACCTGTTTTCCGTAGTTCTAAACTAACATCCTCTCCATTATATCTGAAATGGCAATTTAGCTTGTCTACAACGTATCCTTCAATTTTGTATTTATTATTAAAGTCAGTTAGCGCATTTTGACTTGAAGTTATTTCAATTCTAGCTCTAGATTTTGTCGATATTGCTATTCCAGAAAATATAGCTTTCTTTATCTTGAATTGTTTTATTTCAGAGTTTTCAGTTAAAGTGTTAAGGAAATCTATTATAGGAATTGATATAGAACTTATAGAGATATCTGATTTCAGTATTTCCTCTAAGTTAGAAAATAGTGATATTGAAGATCGAGGAGTGTTTTCTATATGAATTAGATATTTGTTTAAGTATATTTCTGTAATGGAAAACTTTACTATTTTATATCTGATTGACTCTGAGGTGACTTCATCACCAAAGATATTTAAATAGCTGTCTATGTATGTGAACTTTTCAGAGTATTTTGCTAAAACACTTCCGCCAGCGATACTAATTAAATCAAATCCATATGGATCTGATTGTTGGTGCTTACTTTCTCTTAACTTTTCTGATATTTCTGAGATAGTAAGTTTGGTAGTAAGTTGGTACCAATTACTTCGCTGTATTGTCATTTTAATCACCTTTAGTAATTAGCTCTTTTGATAGTTTATCAATTGCATCCCATGCAGTTTTTTTAATTATTTTGTTTAAGGTCTTTTCATCAAAAGATGAAACTGAAGTTCTATTAGGATAATGTCCGCTAATTGTTCCAACACTTCCTTCATCTTTTCGTTTGAAAGAACCCTTTACAATGTAAGAAAAGTCTCTACATTCCTCCGCGTTACTAAATTGGGCTTCAAAAACATATAGATCTGATGATGGGGTGTTAGTTAATGTAGCTTTCCATGTTACCTTCCATGTATAAAAACCTTGAGAGTGAAGATTCATCAATTCTTCAGATAAATTTACTCCAGTACCTTTTAAAGATGCACTTGTTATATGAACTTCGTTTTCTTCTCCTGATAATATTTTTTTTGCTGGATTAAAAACATAAGTATCTGTTACATCTATACAAGTATAACCATTCATTTCCTTTGTTAAATATTCAAAGAATTTACTTCTATCTTCAGCTTTTTCAAAGGCACAAAGTTCAATTTCATTTTTTTGTAATGATTTATCTTTTTCCTCTAAAATATCAATTAATATATCACTTATTTCAGAAAGTTTTTTGTTTTGAGGATGCTGAATATCTAATCCATGATCTGTTTCTTCAATCGTAAGAACTGCATCACGAGTACATATTTGTTGAAAGTCATTTTTTGATAAGTTTAATGTTTGGTAGGTTATTAATAACTCTATCTTTTTCCCTTCTTGTAGTGTTCGATGCTCAACTGTTGCACCTTCATTAATTATCTCATCTTTTATTTTTCTTATTGAGCTTTCAACATCTTTTACTTTTAGTGATGTTTCTAAAGCAAATGTAGTAAGTTTTTCTTTTCGGCTGTTTACGCCTAGTATAGTTGAAAGGTTATCGTAATCCTCATAACTATGAAAGAATGAGGAGTATTCTTTTGCAAGTTCTTCTTTATCTGTTTTCTTTGAAACAATAACTCCTCTGTAGAAGAACATTTGAAGAATTTCATCTTTAGTAACTTTGTGTTGGTTTATCGCGTCAAAGATAGCTTTATCTGTTGCTGCATGTAAGGATGACTGTAACATTATCTATCCCATCCAATATTATTAGTACTGAAAACAGTTTTTGTTTGTTCAACAATTTCAAACTCTATAGATCTTAACACTTCTGCTTTATATTCATCGCCTCCAAGGCTATTGATATACATTGCAATTGCAGTTTGAAAACTACTACGGATATCATCGAATGGTTTGTTGTGTGCAACTCTAATTCTAATTTTATTTTCTTTTGTTCTAAGAATTTGAAGGTTAGACAGCATATCCAAAAGGTAAATGAATTCTAAACTGGTTTCTCCAGTTCGATTGTAGTAAATAACATAACCCTTCCCATATCGGGTTACAGGTTTGCTTTGTGTTTCACACCATTTAGTTATTTCATCATGCTTAATTATCAAATAAGGGCCAGATATTAGCTCAATTGTAGCAGGATGTTGATTTGTGTCTCCTTTCAGTTTGTGCTGAAGAAGGTCTGGGTAATAAAATGAATATGTTTTTTCTGGAAATAAACCATCTCTATGTAATTTATCCATATCAGAAATTATTGTTCTCATATATTGAATTAGTAATGGTTCAATTATATGAATTTGCTGCCCCTCTCTAACTGGTAAATTCCCAATATTTATGCCACCAGCCAGTTTTCCACTTTTTCCTACTTTAGGTTTGAATAATTCAGAAAAACTATTATGATATTCACCGTCGTGATTATATACAAATAGAAGTCCACGAATTTCATAGTTTTGTATGTTTAAAGCATATCGCTTATTCCATTCTTCACTACCTTCTGCACAATCAATAGTTCTAGCTAGAGAGGTTAGAGCCTCTCTTACCGCACTCGATGTTATCGATGATTTTTTATAGCTTTTTAGGTCAGTGTTAAAGAATATATAACGTCCTTTATATGGATCTTTATATTTAAATATTGTATCCACTGGATGCGTTTTCTTATCTTGTGTACTGCTGCTATGTTCAGCACCTTTGTGGCATTTGAAATTAAGATCTTTAATTGGTAGGTGATCCCATTTAAACCATTTAAATATATCTTCTGAAACTTTTTCTGCCATTATTGCAATACTTGATGTTTCTGACATTTTTATTTCCTTAAATTATTTTCCTATCAGAAAGTTAATTGTGGCGAACAATAATACATTTTTATACTTGTTGTTTTTATAAGCGTCCAAAGCAGTTATTTTTGTAATCATTTCCCCACCTCGCTTTTACTCAGGCATCTTTGGGCGACTTGGTAGATGATGGTGTCGACTTGTTGCTGGGTTAGAGCTTGGGTTCTTAGCGTTGGGATAGTGCCGACTAATTGTTTGTGGTTGACGATCGGGAACGGTGGTTTGGTCTGGCAGGTGACATACCAGCCGGGGAATACGAGTACTGGGGTTGAGGATACTGGTGTTCCTGTGGCTTTGGTTAACCATTGACTGACCCATTTGCTTTGCCGTTCTGCCTGTTCTATGGGTTTGGTTTCTGTCCACGAGGGGAAGTTTAAGCGCCCGTCTTTGTAAAATACTTGATAGCCTTTTTTGCCAGAGCTTGAGCCATTGCCATTGGTTTGGAGTAGGTCTTTATTGCGCTTATGGCGGCCTTTGGTTTCAATGGCGAATACGCCATTTTTGCCTACGACAAGATGGTCGATGTTAAAGCCGTCGGCTTGGACATCGTGAAACACTTGATAACCCAAGGCTTGTAAGCCGATAAGCTCATTGGCTGTGGCAATTTCAGCGGTATGACCGAGGCGTAATTTGGTGAGCTTTGAAAAGAGTTTCCAAGTTTTAATACCGAAGTAAATTACTCCTATTAAACCTGTTAAGGCGAACAACCAAGGGAATTTTCCGACTGTGATATGCGCTTGGATGCTGCTGGCGGCAAATGGAAGGCAAACAATCAATAGTCCCATCATCATGCAGCCGATTAAATCTAATTGCAGATCATGGATTTGCTCTTGTAAGCCATAGGCGGGGATACGGGTCAGTTGCTCACGATCAACGGGCAGCTTGACGGTTGCATCGCGATGTTTGAGCAACACATACATCACACCCACTGTGACAAGAAGGCCAGACAGAAGTATCCCGTAGGATAAAAGAATGCTGCTGAAATCGGTCATTTACGTCCCTGAAGTAATGCGAGTCAATAGTTAACCCGATGACATAACCCGCTAATAAAATGTACTTATTATTTTGGAAAGTGGTGGCAGACTTGTCTGCTTAGAGTTTGGGCGCACATTGCTGATTTGCTTCTTCTTCCTTAAATGGCGTCTTCGATGATTGAGTTCGAGTTTGCCCTGCATTTTCCTGAGTGGTCACACTTTTTACTTTGTGGTCACACTTTAACCTGCTCTATGCGGTTTAATCAATGATGTTTATCACAATTACAGGCTGGGTCTATGTTTTATGCACTTTAGTTTTCGATTTTTTGAGTTATGCTAAATGCAACATTTAAATTTGCGGGCATCTCTATGTATTTTAAAAGTATCCTTGTTTCGTTGCCTTCTGTTTACGCTATTCTGTGTGTGCTTGGTTGTGGTTTTTTCGCGGACATCATTGTCGCCGCTGAGGTGCAATCGACTCATTTTTCTAAAGTGCTGCGTGCCGATTTTCGACATCGTCCTCCTGAGATGGTGCTTGATGAGCGAACTAATACTATGACGAGTCCGTTAAAGGATATTCTTGAGGAAGCGGCGGCTAAGGTCGGTTATCGCGTCGAATGGAGCGCGCGTCCTTTTGCTCGCAGCATTCATGAGTTGCGGGTAGGCACGGTCGACATTGTGCCGCGCACGATACGAGACGAAGAACGAGAGGCATTTGTACGGTTTCTTGGTCCTATCGGCACTCAGACTCGCGATATTTTGTTTCTCGTAAAAGCCGGCGAGGAAGGACGGATTAAGTCCTATGAGGATTTGTATCAGCTTACTGTAGGGGTTAAACGGGGCACAGTTTATTTTGAGCGTTTTAATACGGATCCCGCGCTACGTAAAATTGAGTCTACCGATGATGAAAACATGGCTCGCATGTTTATCATGGGGCGTTTTGACACTATGGTAGTGCTCGATCGTGCCGCCATTGAGAATGCCTTCAAGCAGCTCGGTTACGATCGTTTTAGCTATGCCGATTACCGTCAGTCGAATCGGATCGAACATTATTTTGGTATGTCCCGTAACTCTACCCATGCTGCTATTTTCGATGAACTTAATCGGGCGCTGCTTGATATGGCTGCATCGGGCCGTGTAAAACAGATTTACCAGGCCTATGGTTTAGCCGCAGAAGTAGAATAGGCAAACAAAAATGGCCAATATTAATTGGCCGTTTTTATGATCTAGCTCTTTGCAAGCTTAACGATAAAAGGCTTCAACTGTGTCTTTTACTGTGAGCAAAAGAGGTTGGCCGCGACGGTCTAATAATTCATTATGGATGGCCATTTATTTTGTCTTTATTTTGTCTGCCATTTATTTTTTTATAAACAAAATGCTTGCTGCGATAGGGATGATTTGTTATTACTGGCGCATGAAAAAAATATACGTAAGCGCAATTAACACCACCACTACCACCACGAGAATTCTCGGGGGGTAGTTTTTTGCGTCTTTAAAAAAACCCTCTGAGCGACATCGCCAGAGGGTTTTTTTATACCTTGGTTTTGTATTTCGCTCAGATTTTACTCAGATTTTACTCAGGAGAGAATGATGAAAACACATCGCGAAATTGCAGAACAACTTGACCTATTTCACTCTGAACCACAGGCGCCGGGTATGATTTTTTGGCACCCGAATGGCTGGGCGTTATTCCGAGATATTCAAGAGCACATGAGGCGCGTGTATCGCCGAAATGGTTTTGAGGAAGTGAACACGCCTGTTTTTATGAAGAAGGAGTTATGGCAAACGTCTGGGCATATGGACATGTTTGCAGAGAACATGTTTTTCGGTGGCGGAAAAGAAAACATGGGTGAATATGTTTTAAAACCTATGTCTTGTCCTGCCCATATTTTGCTGTTTAAGCGCGGGGTACATAGCCATAGAGATTTGCCACTGCGACTATTTGAGTTTGGCTTGGTGCACCGTAATGAATCCTCAGGCTCGTTAAATGGTTGCCTGCGCGCACGCCAGTTCACTCAGGATGATGCCCATGTTTTTTGCTGTTGGTCTCAGGCAGAGGAGGAGATATGTGGTTTTCTCCAACGGGCAAAGCAGGTTTATGGTGATTACGGCTACCATAATTTAGACGTAAAAATATCGACTAAACCTGAGAAGGCATTAGGCAGCGATGAGCAATGGTGCCGAGCACAAAAGCTATTGGATTCAGCCTGCCAGGTTGAGGGCTTTGATGCCGAGTATCAAGCTGGCGAAGGGGCTTTTTATGGTCCCAAAATTGAATTGTCACTGACAGATTCTATGGGAAGACGCTGGCAGTGTGGCACTATCCAGTTTGATTTCAATTTGCCTGAAAGATTCGATGTTCAGTACACAAATGAGCAAGGTGAATTCGAACGGCCAGTGATTATGCACCAAGCTATGTATGGCTCTATCGAGCGTTGGTTGGGGATTCTCTTGGAAGTCTCACAGGGTAACCTGCCGGATTGGTTGCATCCCGTGCCTGTTGCTATTGCCTCAGTGAATGAGTCAAACAGTCAATTTGTCCGTCAGTTAGCCGCACTATGTTTAGCACGAGACATGCGAGTGTTGGTTGATATCAGTCAAAACTCAGTTGCCCGCAAAATGAAACGCTTTCACAAGCAAAAAGTGCCTTACATCTTAACGGTTGGGGATAAGGAAGAAGCCGAGAAGTGTGTGTCAGTTAAGTGCCGCAAAGATGGTGTTATGACTCACATCCCTCTTGCTGAATTAGCTGACTATCTTGCGGATAAACTAGTTCGAAAACAATAATATAAGGGGAATGGTGTTTGCTATTTAAGGCTAGCTAGGGTTCCCACGGCTAGCCTTTACTCATTTTATGATCCCGCTCTTTGCGCTAAGGCTTAACGATAAAAGGCTTCAACTGTGCCTTTTACTGTGAGCAAAAGAGGTTGGCCGCGACGGTCTAAGGATTTGCTTGGTACTTTTACCCAACCTTCACTGATGCAATATTCTTCGACATCAAAACGCTCTTTGCCGTTGAGCTTAATACCGATATCGTGCTCGAAAATTTCTGCCACATGGTGTGGGCTGCGTGGGTTAACGGAAAGGCGATCCGGTAAAGCAGGTAATGATGTTGTGTCGGTCATGGTCGTGATCTGTCGTTGTCTATAGTGAAAAAGCGTGCGCTATTGTAGGCAATCCCAGCGCAACGCTCAAGACTTTAACTGTGACTGATTACGCAGCATGGATAAGTATGGCGGCATCTGTTCGTCAACCTTATTAGCCTGCGAGGATACAGTGCTACACTTTCGCGCGTGGTATTTTCTGGCGCTTGAATGTTAAGTCGAGCAGACTTTATTCTATAGCCATGAAAATCTGCGATAAATCAACAGTTCTAAACGATCGGCTATAGATCAATAGCGATTATCCAACAGCTATTAATCAGAGTTATTAATCAAGAGTTATGAACGACGACATTAGTATCTCGCTGCCCTCGCTTATTCATCGAATTGGGCGGGAGGCGGTTAAACAAGCTCAAGCGATTGCAATCCAATATGATTGCGAGCTTAAGCGTGTGCGACGTTCGAGGAATTGGTGCATGGTGGGTGGGGCGATTAAGATCCAATCCTGCAGTGCGCATTTACAAGTCGAGTCGTTGCCAGCGAAGCAGTTAACAGCTAAAGATGACCAGTTTGGTTATCTTATCAAAAAGTTGGAAACGGCCTTGCTGCAACATGCGGATAAGCTAGAGCCCTTAGACGCTAAGTTGATTCGGCTTATCACTGACAATCCCGCGATCACTTTAGGTCAGTTGATGCAACTGACCCAATGTACTATCACAGAAGCCAGATTGGCACGTTTTCAAGCCGACTCTTGGTAGTTTGCTTACTTTGCGTTCTCGCTATGCGCCTCTATTGCTTGGCTGCTTTTTCTAACACTTTTATTTGATTTTCAATTTGCTCGGCTTCAGCGGTCAGCATTGAGTAGGATCGAATATCGCCTTTTCTCTGTGCATGCATCGCTTCTTCAAGCTTTGCATTGTATTGCTGAGTTAACTTTTTTAAGGGATTTTTCTTAAAGATTGAAAACATGGTCACTTCTACTGAGTTGAGTATTTGGGTTATATACGTAGGTAACGGGATTTAAGTTTTACTTTTTTAAATTAAAATCAGCGCCTCCAACTCTTAATCCACAATCCACAATCCACAATCCACAGCCATCGGCCTCAGCAAGGCTGAGACCTTATCTTACATTTTCAGCAAACCAATGGGTTGCTATGTCTTAATTAGCTTACAACCCATTCAAAATAAGTTTAAATCTTAAACTGGCCGACGAGTTTACCGAGGTTAATTCCTTCTTGCGATACGGTTTGGCTGACTCTGGCAGCATCTTCACTGGAATGAAGTAACTCATTCACAATCTCTTGGATGGCGAACACGTTGCGGTTGATTTCTTCGGTCACAGAGCTTTGTTCCGTAGCCGCCGTTGCAATTTGGGTGCTCATGTCGTTGATTGCCGTGACCGCCGATGTCACTGAGCCTAGGCTTTCGGAGATTGCGCGTGAAGAGTCTACCGAGCGTACGCAGCTTTGCTGACTTTCTTCCATCGTTTTCACCGCCAGCGCCACAAGCTTGTGCAGTTCGGATAGCATCTCGTTGATTTCTAGCGTGCTTGATTGAGTTCGACTCGCTAAGTTACGCACTTCATCGGCCACCACGGCAAAGCCTCTACCTTGTTCTCCGGCGCGAGCGGCTTCGATGGCGGCATTTAATGCTAATAGGTTAGTTTGCTCGGCGATGCCGCCAATCACTGACAGAACGTTATTGATTTTCTTTGACTGTTCGCTCAAGGATTGAATATTGCCAGCCGCATTGTTGATTTGCGCCATGAGCGCGGATATTTCTTCTAAAGAAGCATCGACGCAACGCTGAGCATTGGCTACATCGCCAGTGGCAGCGTGAGTCGCTTCAGCCACTTGCGTGGTATTTTGCGCTACTTCGCTGGCGGTGGCTGACATTTCAGTGATGGCGGTAACTACTTGATCAGTTTCATTGTTATGGCTGATGAGCTGGCTCGACATGACTTTGGTTTGATCGTGAATCGCGTTGGCCGCGCTTTTAACTTTAGCGGTCGCGTTTGCCACATCGCCTATGATGGTTTGGAGCTTATCGACAAACAGGTTAAAGGATTGACCTAGTTGCGCTATTTCATCTTCACCTTTCACTGTGAGGCGTTTAGTTAAATCACCTTCGCCTTTGGCGATATCGTTTAAGTTGTCCGCCATATTTTTAATCGGTGCCACCATGCGCTGGGCGGTGGCGAGAATAACGACGGCAGTCATCGCAGCGAGTAACAGTGCAATTAACAGAATGGCATAGGACTTATCGATCATTTGCTCTGTGACCGTTGCACGATAATCCTCAACGACAGCGTCGATATCATCGATATAAGCGCCCGTGCCTAGCATCCAATCTGTGCCAGGGATCATCATGGAGTAACCGATTTTCTCAATTTGCTCATTAGTATTGGGTTTTTGGAAATAGAAGGAGAAGTTACCGTCACCCTTTTTAGCTGCATCGAGTAAACCAACAATGATTTTTGTGCCGCGGGGATCTGTCATATCAATTTTATTTTGCCCTTCGAGGTTGGGCATGACGGCATGGAACAGGTTTTTGCCTTGAGAGTCGTAAATAAAGAAGTAACCAGAACTGCCAAAACGGATATCACGGAGCGCTTGATTTACATTGCCATTTTCTTTTAAAGACAACTGATATTGCACTATGCCGGCCGCAATTTCGGTGGCTTCTTTTATTTGGGTTTTACGTTCACCGATAAGCTTAGTTCTAAAGGTCGTGACTTCATCGGCAAGGGCGCTTTGTTCGACATAGTAAGAAACTGTCATGAGTATGCACAGGGTCAAGATTAACGGGAACAGCGATAACAGCAGTAGTTTGTTACGTAAACTGAAATTAGACATGCTTGATGACTCCGTGATGAACATCCTTTTTATTGCAGGGCAGTATAGCTAATTTCCCATATTCTTAAGTGCTTAAGTTAACAAAAATATAATGTAAATGACAAAAAAACCGCTTTTTTCTTATGCCTCATGGGTTGGGTATACCTTAAGTTCGGTCACTTTGGTTGATCTTAATCAAGGCCCAATATGGAAAATGCGTTCACTATATTAGTTAAACTTGATGCAAATGGCGGCTAGACTTTCGCGAACCTTGAGCAGGTATCTAAACTTGCAGCGGGTCGGCAGCAAAGTGACATGGCGGCGAAGGGTAAGGGCGGAACAGTGACGAATGAAAAGCTGATTTTAACGCTGAAAATCTGCATTAGTGTGGGTATTTGTCTTATTGCGCTGGGTATTTATCTGCATAACTTTAATGACACTGTTGAAGCGATGGGCGTGCAGGGGATTATTCTCAGTGCTATGTGTGTCGCCTTTGGCATGGCGTTATCATTACCCACTAAGATGTATTTAACCTTTCTGTTAGTTAAGCGAGAGACTGAAAAACATCAATAATTTGTTTTTGTACTTGGTTTTAATCTGCGACTAATTGGCTTACTTGGCCTTCATGTTATTCAATCTCAGTTCAAACTCAAACCTGCTATTCAACCCACTAAGCTAAGCCGCAAATGCCCCGATTGTGGTTTTTAACATAATTAACTCAAGACTAATGGGCCAAAAACACCGATAATTCCCCCTTAATGACTCATTACCAATGACGCGACTTGGTCGATGGGCTGCTACAGACTCGCATATTTAGTGGAAATCATATTCAATGGAAATCAAAGTTAATTTTCTCGACAATCTTAGACTTGAAGCCAAGTTTGATGATTTTACCGTTACAGCCGATCAGCCGATCCGCTACAAAGGTGATGGTTCTGCTCCTAGTCCGTTTGATTATTTCTTAGCGTCGTCAGCCCTGTGTGCGGCCTATTTCGTGAAGGTGTATTGCAAAGCCCGCGATATTCCAACGGATAACATCAGACTGTCGCAGAACAATATTGTCGATCCAGAAGATCGCTACAACCAGATTTTCCAAATTCAGGTTGAATTGCCAGAAGATATTTCCGATAAAGATCGCGAAGGTATTTTGCGTTCAATTGACCGTTGTACCGTTAAAAAAGTGGTGCAAACGGGTCCAGAATTTAAGATTGAAACCGTTGAAAACCTAGACGCAGACGCCAATGCCATGTTGATGGGCCAGCCTAATGGCGCATCGAGCACCTTTATTCTGGGTAAAGATCTGCCACTGGAGCAGACCATTGCCAATATGACGGGCATGCTCGCCGATCTTGGAATGAAGATTGAGATCTCATCATGGCGTAACATAGTGCCGAACGTGTGGTCACTGCATATTCGTGACGCCGCTTCGCCAATGTGTTTTACCAATGGTAAAGGCGCGACTAAAGAAAGTGCACTGTGCTCGGCACTCGGCGAGTTTATTGAGCGGTTAAATAACAACTTTTTCTATAATGATCAATTCTTTGGTACCGAAATCGCTAATAGCGAATTTGTGCATTATCCCAATGAAAAGTGGTTTGCATTAGAAGAAGACGATGCGCTACCAGCGGGTATTCTGGATGACTATTGTTTAGAGATTTACAACCCAGACGACGAGCTGTGCGGTTCGCACTTGATTGATACTAATTCGGGCAATCTTAAGCGCGGCATTTGTGCTATTCCTTACACCCGTAAATCTGACGGTGAAACGGTTTACTTCCCATCGAACCTGATTGAAAACCTATTTTTAAGTAACGGTATGAGCGCGGGCAATAACCTGCAAGAAGCGCATGTGCAGTGCCTGTCAGAGATTTTTGAGCGTGCCGTTAAACGCCAAATCATTGAGCAAGAAATTGTATTGCCAGATGTGCCAATGCAGGTACTTGAAAAATATCCCAGTATTCTCGCGGGCATTAACGGCTTAGAAGAGCAAGGTTTCCCAGTTGTAGTCAAAGACGCTTCACTCGGCGGTCAATTCCCTGTGATGTGCGTGACCCTAATGAACCCGAAAACCGGCGGCGTGTTTGCCTCATTTGGCGCGCACCCAAGCTTTGAAGTGGCATTAGAGCGCAGCTTAACTGAATTACTGCAAGGCCGCAGTTTCGAAGGCTTAAACGACGTGCCAAAACCGACCTTTAACAGCATGGCGGTCAGTGAGCCAGAAAACTTTGTTGAGCACTTTATTGATTCAACAGGAGTGATTTCATGGCGCTTCTTTAGCAGTAAATTTGATTATGAATTTTGCGAATGGGATTTCTCTGGCACCAGCGAAGAAGAAGCCAGCAGTCTGTTTGGTATCTTAGAAGAGTTAGGTAAAGAGGTGTATATCGCTGAATTTACCGATTTAGGTGCATCGGCATGCCGTATTTTAGTACCTGATTATTCTGAAATTTATCCAGTTGATGACTTGATTTGGGATAACACCAACAAGGCGCTGGCATACCGTGAAGATATCCTAAATCTGCATTCGTTAAGCACTAAACAGCTGGTTAATTTGGTTAATCGTTTAGAAGAAAGCCAACTCGATAACTACACGGATATCCGCACCTTAATCGGCATTGTATTCGATGAAAATACCGTTTGGGGTCAGCTCACGATTATCGAGCTTAAGATCCTGATTTATTTGGCGCTCGGTGCGCACGAAGACGCGATTGAGCTAGTCGGTGAGTTCCTGCAGTTTAACGACAATACCGTTAAACGCGGCCTGTTCTACCAAGCTATGAATGCTGTATTGGAAGTGACTTTAGATGACGAGTTAGAGCTTGATGATTTTATCCATAATTTCAACCGCATGTTCGGTAAAGAAGTGATGGACAACGTTGTTGGCTCAGTCACAGGTAAAGTGCGTTTTTATGGCCTGACTAAGACCAGCATGCAGCTCGAAGGCATTGAGCCGCATTTAAGATTGATTGAAAGCTATAAAAAGCTGCATCAAGCCCGTAAAGCTGCGAAAGACGCGAATTAATTCTGTTATTTGGCATTAGCTTAATGTGTTTAAAAGCGAACCTTAGGGTTCGCTTTTTTGTTTGCAGCCTTTGTGATTCAACCTTGTCATGAGTATTTCTAACTATAACTTGTTAAGGGCACTTTCTATGGGATGAGCATTCGTTATTGTCATTGGTAGTTAGAACGACTTAAGTCCGCTCAGGCTGTATTTGATATAACTCGATTTTTACCGTTACGTTTCGCTTGATACAGGGCCGCATCGGCCCGCTTAAGCGTGTCTTCATAGGAAGTATCCAATGCTTCTATGCTGGCAACCCCGATACTTACGGTGGCAAACAAGCCATTAACCGCATGTTGTTGCAGTGCCGAGTAAAAACAATCGCAGAGGTATTCTGCAAATTTAACCGCCTGAGACTGTTCGACACCGGGCAGGGCAATCACAAATTCATCCCCACCAAAACGATACGCGCTATCGGTTTTTCTAAATTGAGTGCGACAGGTTTCAGCAACGGCGATGATAATTTTATCGCCAGCATGGTGGCCTAACTGGTCATTGATGGACTTTAAGTGGTCTAAATCGAGGATCAAGATTGAGGTGGGCGTACGGTGGCGCTGAAAAGTGTCGAATTGAACGGTTAAGTCGCGTTCTAATCGGCGGCGATTATATAATCCTGTGAGCTGATCGGTATCGCTGAGCTGACGCAGTTGCAGTTCAAGCTCATGTCGCTGTGAGATATTACTGGCGACCCAGAGCACCACTGGCTCATCATTGACGAGAAAGTCTAGCGCTTGAATTCGCCCCTCAAACCAAATGGGTTGATCTGGGCCTTCGTCGGGTAAGCCTTTGACATCTTTATTGCTGAGCTCATATTCTTCAATCAGTAACGCTCGGCTAGCTAAGGCTTGTTCGATAATGCCTAAGAAGTAATTTGTTTTATCGGGGTTTAATACATCAGCAATGTACAAACCTACTAAGCCACTACCATCGTGGTAATAACGCCCATCTTTACCGCCGAATACAGCCACGTACCGACCACTTTTTGACAATATTAAGGCAGGATCTGGCAGTGCATCGAGGATTAACGCCATCTGTTCAATATTGATCATCAATTAAGATCCCTGTGGAAAATCACTTAACTTTATGTCTGCGTGTCCAAGTCATCATTACGAGCCGCTCTTTGGAGCTTTAGCCGCCAATGAATCCCGCTAACTCATAATAATCTAGCCGCTTTTGGTGCGAACAACAAACCATAACGACACGCCGTACAATTTATTTGTCGTCACGATTTTGCCAAGTCGCCAGCGCGATTGATGCCACAAGCCATAACTCTCTCTTTGCTTATTGTAACGAGTCAATAGTGATATGTTGAACTTTGGCGTGTGTGCTTATGTTCAAAAAGCTAAACCGCAATGCTTAGTGAGCAGATGTTTTTCGAGTAGACTCTAGAACCTGAATTGTGGTTTTAATTTTATCCAGGGATTTATAATGCATACAGCCGATGATTTTATTGAACATTTAGCACTAGAACAGCATGTTGAAGGCGGCTATTACCGCTCATCCTATCGTTCTGAAACGCCGTTTGATCAGACTCGGGCATTATGGAGCAGTATCTATTTTTTACTGCGCACGGGGGAAGTTTCCCACTTTCACCGACTAACCGCCGATGAAATGTGGTACTTCCATGCAGGACAATCGCTCACCATTTATATGATTGACCCTGAAGGCGTGTTAACCACGGCGCAATTAGGGCTTAATTTAGCGGCGGGTGAGCGACCACAGTTTTTAGTCCCTAAGGGCTGTATCTTTGGTTCAGCCATGAATCAACCCGGTTTTTCGCTCGTGGGCTGCATGGTGTCCCCCGGTTTTACCTTCGATGATTTCGAGTTATTTAGCCAAAAAACGTTACTAGCTCAATATCCGCAGCACAGCGAAATCATCAAGCGTCTGAGTCGATAGGCAGAGTGAGCGCTCATTTTAAGGAATAATTGGCTGGATTGTATGCTCGTCTCTGTCTGTTCTAACCTTGGTCTGCTTAAGATTAATTGTAGGTTATTAGGCTTACAGAATAATTAGAGTGCCAGAAGTTTAAATTGATTAAATAGTGTTCGGCTTGCTCATGTATAACCTGTATTTCTGTTTATATGAATCTAGTTTAGTTTATTTTTTATTAGGGTAATTCTTTGCGTGATAATGATTTGTATGAATGGGCTAAAATAGATAATAAATTAACAGGCTGTTTCCAATTATGAATCATTGATGGAGGAATATCTGCGGCTAACAGGTCAAAAGTAGTAATTAAATTACTACTCTTTAAATCATGCGATTAACCAATAGCGCTGCATATTTTCATGAAAATTAATCTTGCAGTGGATAATTTTTTAACTTTTTCGTGAAGCTTGCAACAAATGTATACAAAGTTGTTTTTGTTAACATTGGTTTCAATTTTTTAGGATAAATAAGTTTTCACGGATGATACGAGAGATTACAACTCTTTTTGGTATTTTGCTGTCTGTATTATGTTGTCCAGTGTATGCCAAAACTGTCTATAGATATAACTCACCTCTAGATTTTCAACGTTATTACACTACTCAAATTATTAGTGAACTAACTGACAGTCATATCAGAATCATTGATTTTGATTCAAACATGCAGCTTTTGTCGCACAAGATTGTTACCGGGAAAAGTCTAGAATATCAATGCACAGATCGCATTATAGGTGAGCAAGCCGCAAGCCTTGGTCATGCCTATAAGTATTGGTTTAGTAATCAGTTGGATTACTGTGAAATCGACTCAAGTTTTTTTCCTTATATATATGATTCCATCGTTTCTGAGTTAATAGTTGAGCCTAGCACTATTATCTTAAACATTCCGAACGATATCCCGCCTGAACTCGAATTACCTAATGGAACACTTATTCAGCATGTATTTGATTTGATACCTATAGCCGATTTCTCGTCCTTATACCCTGTGATTTCAAAACGATTAACGCAGAACGGAACACTCGTTGTGAAAGAAGGTAAATACACCTTCCAACTATTATTACTTTCTAAAGGAGACGGTGTTTTTCAAGATAGTTGTCACTCTTTGTTTAAATATTAAGCTGCATTTATTACGCCTTCTTCTGGTGCCTTATCTGGGTTGAGTGTTACAGCGCCAACCGCTTCACAATTTCTGATCTCT
>NZ_JALBYT010000055.1:0-14196 GCF_022690845.1 Shewanella sp. N2AIL
CACGAGTACCAGTTGGGAGAGGCGCCACCTCAAGTCACAGGACTCACAGTGGACCAGCAGATCATTCTCGACGTGTTAGGCGAACGGTATCGGCAAATTTATTCCTAAATCAGGTGCGGAAAGTCGGCTTAAATGCAAAAAATCGAAGGACTAATTCAACACCAGATTGCTTTTCAAGAGCTTTATCTGTTTGATTTATAGTTCTTGAAAAATCATCATTTTCAGAGAGTCTTTGCAGTAACTTATAAAATATAGGATTAATCATTACTGCAACACAATTTCTCACTTCTTGTTGTGACAGTTGTGCACCGCCAGTATTTAACCTCTGGAATAACTCATACTTAGCATTTTCATCACTTTCTTTAAGCAAAATTTCAACACGAATTCTTGCGCGCTTAATTTGCATCTGCATACTTTTATCAATAGAGTCATCACCTTCATTCCATACCTGCCAACGCTTATCAGCCAAGCTGGGCAAAAACTTAGTCCCTTCTAGAGTGCTTGGTTCTACTTTTTTTCCTTCAGGACTTTTCAATATACCAGCAAATTCTAGAACCGTTGATAAACGTTGCAGTCCATCAATTAATTCCCAGTTCCCATCTTTATCTTGAAATACAAAAATAGGTGGGATAGGAATACTTAATAATATCGACTCAATAAATCGTGTTTTCCTTGTTATATCCCAACGAAATAGCCTTTGAAACTCCGGATTAATCACTAGCTCGTCGTCTTTATACAAGTTCATCACTTCACCTAATGACATATCATAGCCATCGGATACGATTTCTTTCCTTGCTGTTTGTATTTCTTTTTCTAGACTCATAAAAATCCCATTCAGCTCTCAAATATTTAGTCTACATAACGGTTGTATAGTGGTATGTGGGTTACCACATTAGAATATTGGAAACGTGCATCATTAACTATCTGTATTTAATGAAACTTATCAGCTTTGATGCTGATATACCATCAAGAAAAATACGCATGAGTGTTTTCCAAACCTATTATATAAAAACGGTAACCTTTAAGTGTTTAATTTTAAATGCTTTTCAACTTATATACCTGAGATAACACGCACAAATATCGACTAAGAATCACTGAAAACCAAGCGATTTGAATACGAGTTTATAATTTTTCAGTTTCGGCCACTCGTTGTGAATAGTTCAAAGCAGGCATACTTGGGAATTTTTAGAGCAATGAAGGAATTAATTGTTCACCAACTGATCCTTGTTATAACGTTTTTTAGCTAAACGAACAGCAGAAGTGTTAGTTAAGATTGGCATTGTTGCAACTGTGACCGTTGGCGGCATGGATGCCGTCGTCGAGCCCTCAGGGACGAGTTTATGGCGAGTCACAGGGGAAACAATGACAATTCATGCAGCACAACTGACGATATAACTCACTAGCTTTGAGCCTTTCTGCCTTTGAGTATTTAGAGTTGGAATGGCGGAAATCTAAGATTTAACCGCCATTGTTCTATTAACCCTTAATGCTTGGCTTAATACTTGATATCAGACTTTATTGCTCCCCTACACTTTTATGCCATTCCACAATCACTTTAACAAAGAGCACTATTTTGCCGCCGATAGCTCGATAAATGCAGCTGTGTACATTTTTAGATTCAGCATAAATTGCTTATGGGTGATGAACTCTTTTTCGGTATGGCCAGTGTATTCCACGCCCGGCATGGCTGGGCCAAAACTTAAGGCATTGGGGAATAATTTACTGTTGGTTGAGCCGCCAATTGCAACGGGTTTAGGGTCGACTATGCCAGTGAAGTGGGCAAAAACATCAAGTAGAGTTTGTTGCTGCGGCGCATCCTTCATCACCATAGGCTCACCCCAATAACTTTCGATATCAGCAAGCTGCACTTGGTGTTTATCCTGCCACAGGGCTAGAGCTTCACGGGCTTGCTTAGCGAGTAACTCTGGCGTCTTACCGACAGGACGACGCAAGTTAATGGTCACCTCAGTGCCCTTGTGAGTTTGCACCACCACAGTTGGGGCTAAGGTCAGCGGTCCCATAAAATCATCTTTATAGGCTAAGTCACCAAACTGCTCGGCATAAATGCCTAACCCCACCAGCTCGTTCATGGTGGCAACGGTTAAGGAGGCGCTGGTTTGCGGCCAAGGTTTATCATTCAACTCGGGACTTAATAATGCCGCCAAATGGGTCACGGCATTCACCCCATTCTCAGGGGTGGATGAATGGGCGGCTTTACCGTCGGCAAAGATATGCAAGTTGCACGGTTTATCGACGCAATGGTTTTCAAAACGATATTTCATCCCCTGCTGCGCGGCGGCTCTGGTCTGTAACTTTGTCAGTAATGCGGGTGAAACCGCCTCAATTTCCGCCTCGGCCTGCTGCGGTACTTGGCTGGCAAAATAGCCGCCAGAGAAAGCCGTTAACGTGGGCGCTTGAGCTGAAGCCTCTGCGTTAGCTTCTATATTGGAGATCGTAATATTGGGCACTGTAAAGGTAATCTTGCTCCAGCCTTTTTCGGCAGTAACTACTGGATATTCGGCATCGATAGTAATGTTCATGTCCGCTGGCGTGTAGCTGGCTAAAAAGGTTTTCAGTGGTTCCCAGTCGGACTCTTCAGCAAGATAAACCAAGAGTTCAATGCGTCTATCTCGCTTAATGTGTTTATCTTTAATCGCCTTCATCGCATACATGGCGGTAACGATGGCGCCCTTGTCGTCCTCTGTGCCGCGGCCAATCAGTTTGCCCGGTTCCGATTGAGTATCAAGCAGATAAGGGCTCTGCGCCCACAATGCAGGATTAGCTGGTTGCACATCGCCGTGGGTGACTATGCCTAACTTTTTAGATTCATTGTTTACAGCCGAATTGGCATCTAAGCCAATCAACACCACATAGCCATGATCGGCATAATCTAACCCGAGCTCCTGACTGAGTTGTTGCAAACTCGACTTAAAGCCCATAAAGGCGGGATTGGTATCTGGCGTTTGCCCTTCAACCGCTTGGGTATTAAAACTCACCAACTGAGTCAAACTCTGCACCATAGCTGCATCGTATTTTGCGACCGCATAATCGGCGACCTTGAGTGCATTTTGGCTTAACTGGGGGACGTTTGTGTGAGCCGCTGTTGTTGCTGACGCAGGCGCTGCAATACACTGCGGCATAACCCAGCTGGACGCAGTCAGTAATACCAAGGATAACGCTCGACGTACGCGAGCATGTTGAATACCAGATTGAGACATAGAAGATCCTATTATTGTTATTCGTGTTTTAGGACCGTACTGCAAGAGACGGTTGAAAATGGATTAAGCTGGTTTAGTGCAAGGTGTTACTTACGCCAGTCATCTGCGACGTGTTTGCGGCTATTATCTTCGACTACAGCCTTGAGCAATGATGTTGCCAATAAAGCGCCGAGACGCGATAACATCCGCAGCCAGTTTGCCATAATATTTTGCTTAAAAGCCTGAAACAAAACATTTGTTACAAACTAAACACAAAACCGATGGAACCCCTAGTCCGATACATGTTAAACAGTCACATTAAGATAAATTAATGGTTGTAGCCGCGCGTAGACTTCAATATTTACTGAAATCCATGGCCATCATCAAACAATCACCCATAACAATAATCGACCTAACGGGGAACAAATAATGAAGGGACTAACCCTTAAACCGCAAGCCCGCACGGCTAAGCTCACGCTAAGTGCCATCGCTTTAGCCTTAACTTTGGGCGCTTGTAGCACACAACAACCCGAAGCCAGTGTTCAAGCCAACGCGGCGCCCAATGCCGTGTCAGCGCAAATTATCAGTCAGAATGCGACTAATCCATTCTTTAAACCCTATGATACCTTTATGGAAATTCCGGCTTTTGATAACATCAAGCCAGAGCATTTCCTCCCAGCCTTTAAAGCGGGCGTAGCTCAGCAACACGAACAAATTCAAGCGATTGTTGATAATAAAGCCAAACCAACCTTCGCCAATACTATTGAAGCCATGGAATTTTCTGGCGATCTAGTGACCCGCGTTTCTAACGTCTTCTTTAACCTGACAGGCGCCGATACTACGCCAGCATTGCAAGCACTCTCCAAAGAAGTGTCGCCTATGCTATCGTCGGCCGAAGACGATATCCTGCTCAATGACAAACTGTTTCAAAAAGTCAAAGCCGTTCACGACGCGAAAGACAGCCTAAAACTCAGCACTGCCCAAGCCAAATTGTTGGAAGATACCTATAAATCTTTCACCCGTGGCGGCGCTAACTTAAGCGAACAAGATAAAACCAAACTGCGCGCATTAAACGAAGAGATCGGCAAACTCAATTTAGCCTTTGGTGACAATCTATTGGCCGAAACCAATGCCTTCGAATTAGTGGTTGATAACAAAGCCGATCTCGCAGGTTTACCCGCTGATGTGATTGCGACCGCTTTTGAAACCGCGAAAAAACGTGGCCATGAAGGCAAGTGGGTATTCACTACGTCTCGCCCTTCTATCACGCCGTTTTTAACCTATGCAGATAACCGCCAGTTACGTGAAAAACTCTATAAAGGCTATATCGAGCGCGGTAACAATAATAACGCTAACGATAACAAGATTATCCTCGCGAAGATTGCCGCCCTGCGTGCCGAACGTGCTCAGTTGATGGGCTATAAAACCCATGCGGATTTCGTGTTAGAAGAACGTACAGCTAAAACACCAGAAAACGTCTACGGGTTGCTCAACAAGGTATGGCCAGCGGCATTGGCCCAAGCCAAAACCGAAGTGGCGGATATGCAAGCCATGATCGACGCGCAAGGTGGCAAATTTAAGCTGCAAGCGTGGGACTGGGATTACTACGCCGACAAAATTCGTGTCGCTAAGTACAGCTTTAACGAGCAACAAACCCGCCCGTATTTCTCCCTCGACAGTACACTAAAAGGTGTGTTCTACACGGCTAACCGTTTGTACGGTTTGACCTTTAAAGAACGTACCGACTTACCCAAATACAATGCAGAAGTCCGTACTTGGGAAGTTTACGATAAAGACGGCAAGCTGATGGCCATCTTTATGGGTGACTATTTCACCCGCGACAGCAAACGTGGCGGCGCTTGGATGAATTCCTTCCGCAAACAATACAATATGAATGGCGTTGATTCTAAACCTATTATTGTTAACGTATTGAACTACCCTCGCCCTGCGGGCAATGAGCCAGCGCTGCTGACCTTCGATGAAGCCAGCACCCTCTTCCACGAATTTGGCCACGCCCTACACGGCATGTTATCGAACGTGGAATATCGCTCACAGGGTGGCACCGCCGTACCTCGCGATTACGTTGAGTTCCCATCGCAAGTGAATGAAAACTGGATGACCCAGCCAGAAGTGTTAGCCCAATTTGCCAAGCACTACAAAACCGGCGAAGTGATCCCACAAGAATTAGTTAAAAAAATCCAAGCGGCCAGCAAGTTCAACCAAGGCTTTGCCACCGTTGAATATATGGCGGCCACTAAGCTCGATTTAGATTGGCACACACTGACCGACACTACGCCAAAGGATGCGGCCAAGTTTGAAGCGGACTCGTTAGCGGCAATGGGACTGATTGAAGAAATTAGCCCACGCTATCGCAGCACTTACTTCTCGCATATTTTCGCAGGCGGTTATTCTGCAGGCTACTACAGCTACCTGTGGTCGGATATTTTAGGCGCGGATGCTTTCGAAGCCTTTAAAGAAAACGGCATTTTCGACAAGGCCACTGCGGATTCCTTCCGTAATAATATCCTGTCGAAAGGCGGCAGCGATGATCCTATGCTGATGTATAAAAACTTCCGCGGTAAAGAAGCCGGCATAGAGCCGCTGCTGCGTAGCCGTGGATTACTGGCCGAGTAATCGCTAATCATTTGCCAAAGGCAAGATAAACAACGGGAGCTTCGGCTCCCGTTTTCTTATGATTTTATTCAGCAACTTCTACAATAACCTATTAATTGGCTGAATATTTTAGTACTGTGTTGCCGCATATAAGGATATTTTTAAAATTATCAATGGAAATGATTATGTCTAATGCCCTACTAAGCTCTCCATTTCAAGCAAATAAAGAAAAACTTCTCACACTGCGATGACAGAACGAACTCAATACCACTCGAATACTCAAAGCTCTGGATGCTTCCCCAAATACAATTGGTGCTGGAGTGGTTTTTATTGACCATGAATATTCCCTATGATTCCTTTATGCCACTAATATCCCATTCGATGAATATTACGAGAATGTAAAGATACAATAGCAGCCAGCTTTAACCTGAGCAGTAAGGCGTGCAGGTGGAAAAATCAACAACCTAACAATAGTCAGCTATAAGGAATTCAGAGTCTATGTCAGATAATTTTTTTGAGAAACATGACTTATCTATCGGCATGTTTGTCGTTGGTATTGCAGTAATCATGTTCCTTATGTTTGGTGCGGGTGCTATCGGCCCTTTACTTATTCTTACGATTGAAACGCTATTCGGTAAATTAACACACGAAGAGTATGGTATCCTTTTAGCATCAAGTATAGTGATCATGACCCTGAGTATTGTTATACCAAATGTATTAATTATACGAGGTAGACCTCGAGCAGTTAAAATCAATAAAATAAACGTCTATTTTCAACTCCTTTGTTACTTACTGTTTTTATTCGTTCTTGAACACAAACAAACCTGGATTTTTCTTTGCTTTGTTATTTTCCCATTATTAGCAAACTGGTTAATGTCGTCTGCTAAATATCTAACCTTCCTTGCCTTTTACGAAACTCTACGCAAGGATCCAATCGTGTTTAGACAAAGCTTAGCAAAAAGAATATTTAAGTAAGCACAGTAAATACAAGTTCTATTATCTGATATTAGTTTAAGTATATTTATCATTAGAAAACATTAACAACACGCCATAATATAACCCAAAAAGATAATGGGTGACGATGAGTAATTAGGTGTCGATGTCAGATAAATTTTGAAAAACATAACTTTTCTATCATAATTGTCGACAAGGTTACTGCGGATCCCGTCCGTAATCATATCCTTTTTAATGGCGGATTCGTAAATGTTGGTACGTTTCCGCTTCACATGTTAACCCACTTTAATTCACCGCTTAGGCGACATTAAATCTTCAATAGAGTTATATGATGAATATTGAGATGGTAGAAAAAGCAGATCATCTTAGTCTGCTCGATATTTGGGAAGCATCGGTAAGAGCAACCCATGACTTTTTAGCAGAAGAAGATCTACAGCAATTGAAGCCGCTGATCCTCGAACAGTATTTTGATGCCGTTCACTTAAAGTGCGCTAAAAATGACAATGGAGAAATACTCGGATTCTGCGGCGTACATGATGGCAATATTGAAATGCTGTTCATCTCACCTGACGCGCGCGGAAAAGGGATTGGTTCCATGCTAGCGACACATGCCATTAAAGAACTGGGAGCCACAAAGGTGGATGTTAATGAGCAGAATCAACAAGCATTAGGTTTTTACCAACATATTGGTTTTTCAGTAACGGGTCGCTCACCCGTTGATGGACAGGGTAAACCTTATCCGTTGTTGCATATGGCGTTATATTCCATTGAGGAATTGTAGATGTATCCTGATTCAATCGATGAGAATAGGGTTGGAGAGTATCCGGCGGAAACAAAAATGATGAATAAATCCGCCCCGACATCAATAAAAAGGCTTGCTAGGTTTCCCTAACAAGCCTTTGGGCCTTTTTACAACGAATCGATTAGTCGACTAAACCGCGGCGCTTTAACAGTGCCTCTGTTGTCGGTTTTTTACCGGTAAAGTGAATGTAATCTTGCATGAGATCTTCACTATTTCCTTTAGATAAGACTTCCTTGCGGAACTTGTCACCATTATCGGCTTTCAATCCACCGTGCTCGCCCATATAGGCAAAGGCATCGGCGGCAAACACTTCGGTCCACAAATACGCGTAATAACCTGCGGAATAACCACCGGAGAAGGCATGGCTAAAGTAGCTCGATTTATAACGCGGTGGAATTGGCGCAAAATCAAGGCCATGTTTAGCTAACACTTGGTGCTCAAACTTCTCTACATCGCTAATTTGAGTATCGGCACTGATAGAGTGCCATTCCATATCTAACAAGGCAGCAGACAGATACTCAACGGTATCAAAACCTTGGCCAAACTTATTTGAGGCTAAGATTTTATCGAGCAGCGCCTTAGGAATTGGCTCACCCGTTTTGTAGTGTTTGGCATAGTTAGCAATCACAGCAGGATCGATATTCCAATCTTCGTTAACCTGGGATGGGAACTCAACAAAGTCACGTGCAGTTGATGTGCCAGCCACGCTTGGGTATTTCACCTGCGAGAATAAACCGTGAACCGCATGACCCATTTCATGGAACATAGTGGTCACTTCATCGAAGGTCATTAACGTTGGGCCATCGGCTGGCTTAGGAATATTCAGCGCGTTATAAACAACGGGCTTAGTGCCAAGCAGACCGCTTTGAGTGACGAACTCATCCATCCACGCGCCGCCGCCTTTACCTTCGCGGGCATAAGGGTCAAGGTAGAATAAGCCAATAGAGCTGTTGTCTTTATCGAAGACTTCAAAGGCTAAGACATCGGGATTCCACACGGGTAAATCGGTACGCGGTTTTAAGCTGATGCCATACAGTTTATGCATCGCGAAAAACAGCCCGTCTTGCAGCACAGTATTAAACTCGAAATAAGGCTTGATGCTGCTTTCGTCGAGATCGTATTTCTCTTTACGCACTTTGTCGGCGTAATAAGCCCAATCCCAAGGTTGCAGTTCGAAATCACCGCCCGTCTTTTTGATTTCGGCTTGAATATCAGCCGCTTCCACTTTGGCACGTGCTAAGGCTTTTGGTGCTAAATCGTCGAGGATTTCATACACAGCGGCTGGGGTTTTCGCCATTTGATCGGCAACCGCATAGGATGCCCAAGTATCGAATCCCAATAAGTTGGCTTTTTTAGCCCGAATTTGCGCCATTTTAACAATCAATGGGCCATTGGTTGCAACAGCTCTGTGCGCCGAGGTTTCCCACACTTTTTGGCGCAGTTCACGGTTGCTCAGGCTAGAAAGCACAGGCTGGCGAGTCGTGTTCACTAAGGTAATCAAATAGCCCTCTTTTCCAGCAGCTTTGGCGGCAGCGGCTAAGGTGGCGATTTCGCTGCCAGATAAACCAGCTAACTGGGCTTTATCCGTCACAACAATCACATCATCTTTAAATGATTTTAAGCTGTTTTGTGAAAAGTCCGTCGCTAAGGTTGCAAGCTCGGCGTTAAAGTCGCGCATTTTAGCTTTATCTTCAGCCGACAATTTCGCGCCAGCGCGAACAAACTGCTCATAGTAGTATTCAACTAAACGCTGATCTTCCGCATTTAAGCTGCTTTTTTGTTGGTATACGGCTTCAACACGGGCAAATAAGGTCGGATCGAGATAAATATTATCGCGATGGGCAGATAGCTTAGGTGCAAGATCTGCTTCGGTTTTCTGGAAATCATCATCAGAAATCAGACCGGCGAGATTAAAGAAGGTCCGCGACACCCGCGTTAATAATTCACCCGAGGTTTCCATCGCCAGAATGGTGTTGTCAAAACTGGCCGCTTGCTTGTTATTCACAATGGCAGCGATTTCAGCATCATGGGCTTTAATGCCTTGCTCGAAGGCAGGAGCATAATCTGCCGTATGGATAAGGTTAAATTGTGGCGCTTGATCCTGCAGTGGACTCTTGCTCAACAACACATTGGTTGCTTGCGCTTTAGCAGCAGTTTGAGTCGCTACGGCATTTTTGGCTTCATTGGCACTGGCGGCTGGCTTGTCTGAACAAGCGCCAAGTAACAAAGCCGCGGCCACGGCTGTGGTAATAACGGACTTACGCATATTAACTCCCTTGGATGTTGCTGCCCTTTCGTTTGTATTTTTAAGGTGAAAGGTGCGCGCTAACGGATTTTGGCTTTCAGTTTAAAACAGTCTGAGTCAACGAACGCTTGTTGCTACGGTCGTCAATTTCGATGAACTACCTTAACAAGTTACGCGCATTTCAGCCAAGTTTTACCCCGCCACTGCGGCGCTAATTTGTATCACTTTATGTGTATTTCGAGTCTATATGTGCCTATGCCAACGCTAAGCTACACCTAAGGCACAGCAATCAATGTTAAGCGCTTGCAAGCAGAAATGATGAGGATTAGCTAAAATTCAATGTAAAAAGAATTATTTAAAACAATCCTATTGGATTTTTTAAGCCGAATATTCTCAACATAGAAAGCAGCATAAGCAAATAAAACACCGTTTCTATAACAAATATTAATTCTTCTTAATAAACTTTTTGCTGTGATTATTTAAACCTCAATGTAACAAATATACAGACCAAATGGCTCATTATTTAGGCAGACGCACTCTGAGTCACAATTTGAAACAGCTTTTCTCCGATTAATGTCACATTCAGATCATCAAATGTCTTTATAATTCCCGCTCGTTAACTTCGCGACAAATTAACCTAACAGTTAAATGACGCCGAATTAACGGGATGATGGGCATGCTCTTGACGGAACATGCGTTGGGGTCAAATAAATATAAATAGAGATAACTATGTTAAATAAGAAAATACTCGCAGTGATGATCACTGCCGCCCTTGGTGTCAGCGCCTGTAATTCTGATGACGACAAAGTCGTTCAAGCCGATTTACGGGTACTCGAAACCACAGATCTGCACACAAATATCATGGATTTCAACTACTACAGTGGTAAAGACGATCCGACTATCGGTCTTGCCCGCACTGCAAGCTTGATCCACGCTGCACGCAGCGAAGCCAAGAATAGCGTCCTCGTCGACAACGGCGATCTGCTACAAGGCAGCCCTATGGGCGATTATATGGCTAAAGTGGGCCTGCAAATGGGCGATGTTCATCCTGCTTATAAAGCCATGAACCTATTAGATTATGAAGTCGGTAATATCGGTAACCATGAATTTAACTATGGTTTAGACTTCTTAAATAAATCCATTAGTGGTGCAGATTTCCCTTATATCAACTCAAACGTTTATTGCGCCGACGATAATGGTTGCTGGAATGAGGTTAAAAAAGGTGAGCATTTATTCACCCCTTATATCATCAAACAAAAAATTATTATCGACAGCGAACTCAATAATCAAACCATTAACATTGGTTATATTGGTTTTGTGCCACCGCAAATTCTATTGTGGGATAAACAAAATCTGACGGGTAAAGTGACGGTTGAAGATATCGTTACCACCGCGAAAAAATATGTCCCAGAAATGAAAGCCAAAGGGGCCGATATCATTATCGCCATTCCACACTCTGGCATTGGTTCAACGGAAAATCCTGGCGATCCTATGGCTGAAAACGCCACTTACGCTTTGACTTATGTTGAAGGTATCGATGCGATTCTATTCGGTCACAGCCACTCTATCTTCCCAGATGCTAAGTATGCCGACTTGCCCAATACCGATGTCACTAAAGGCCTACTGAACGGCGTCCCCGCAGTGATGCCAGGTCGTTGAGGTGATAACTTAGGGGTGGTTGACTTTAAACTTGAGCGTAGAGATGACAAGTGGCATGTCCTTAGTGCCAAAACGCAAGCTCGCCCTATCTATGATGGCGCAAATAAAGCCCCATTAGTTGAAGCGGATGGCGCTATTCACGATGCTGTCGCAGCAGAGCACCAAGGCACCCTCGCCTTTGTGGATGAACCTATCGGTGTTGCAGCGGCGGACATGTATAGCTTCCTCACCTTAGTGCAAGACGACCCTACGGTACAAATCGTTTCCGATGCGCAAATCGCTAACGTGAAAGCGAAATTACCTGCAGCATTAAAAGGGCTGCCAGTACTTTCAGCTTCTGCTCCTTTTAAAGCGGGCGGTCGCCACGGTACAACCAGCGATGCCGATCAATTTGTGCAAGTCGATAAAGGTCCACTGACCTTCAAAAACGCCGCCGATCTGTACCTGTATCCCAATACTATGGTGGCAGTCAAAGCAACGGGCGCCGAATTGAAAGATTGGCTTGAGTGCTCAGCCAACCAGTTCAATCAAATCGACCCAGCAAAAACCACCCCACAAGAGTTAATCAACTGGGATGGCCATCCAACCTATAACTTCGACGTACTCGATGGCTTAACTTACAAAATTGATGTCACTCAACCGAACAAGTTTGACCGCGATTGCGCCGTTGTTAATGCCAACGCAAACCGTATCGTTGATTTAAGCTATAAAGACGAAAACGGTAAAGTCATCACAGGTGAAGAATTTGCTGCGAAAGAGTTTATCGTCGCTTCAAATAACTACCGCGCCTTTGGTGGTAAGTTTGCCGGTACGGGTAGCGACCATGTCGTCCTTGAACTGCCCGATACCAACCGTGAGGCGTTAGCGGCTTATATTACAGCGCAATCTCAGTACAACGAAACCACGGGTAAGTACGAAGGTATGGTCAATCCAAGTGCCGATTACAACTGGGATTTCAAAACCATCACGACCAACGTCACATTAGACGTTCGCTTCGAAACCCAAGACAGTGACAAAGCCGCTGCCTTTATCGAAGCCAATAAACAACGTGAAATGAAAAAGATCAGCAAGGATGAACTGGGTTTCGCCGTTTATAGCATCAACCTAACCAAATAAGCGTTCAATCCCGAAATATCACCTCAAAAGGCTCCTCGTGAGCCTTTTTTATTCCCTACCGATTAAATTAACGCTAATCTGCGCGCTATAAACAGTGTGTCGCCATTTAGTTCATCTTGCTCCACACTAAAGGTTAAACCTGCTTTGTGTCGTCAGAAATCTACCTTATTATTTAGCGGCGTCCTCGCAACAACAGAGAAAGCTTATGAAATATCAATCAATCTTATGTGCCACCGCGTTAATACTGGGCGCTGTGCAGCCTGCAACGGCCGATGTTAATCTCAATCTGCCTAAAAATGCTGAAGTGTTAACGGTCAATGGCAAGCCAGCAGTAAAGAGTGGCAACCTCGTTTTAGCCGATGGTACCAATCAGATAGCCTTCCGTTATGCCGCGCAATACCGGCAACAAGCTGACTCAGTGCATTATCTATCCGACGTGCTCATCGTCCGTTTTGATGCGTCAGCACAAACACTCACGCTGACACTTCCCGCCATTAACTCAGCCAGAGATGCAAAGAAATTTGATGAGTCACCCAAGCTGACACTATTAAATGCTCAAGATGAAGCCGTGAGTTTTACCAGCGATAAATTGATTAAGAATGGCATCCAACTGGGACGGGATTTCGAACACGAGATACTGCAGTACAACCTTAGCAATCATCCGGCTTCATTAAATCTCACTATGAATACCGCGACAACACAAGCAAACGACGCCATTGCACCAGTATTGGCAAGCCAGCCGCAAATACACCAAACATCAGCAGCCACATCCACGAGCTTGATCGCGCCAGCAGTTATGTCGTCAGCAGTCGCAGCGAACAATGATAAGGCTCAGCAAATCACTCCAGCGACGACACCTAGCCAAGCTGAAATCAGTCAAATGCTGGATTACTGGTACAAACAAGCTAACGACAATACCAAAGCCAGCTTCAAAGCCAAAATAAATAAAGAGTGATGCATAGAGCACGCAAGCGTTGAAGAGGATATTTGTCCTCTAACCATCAACATTGCTTCAGCTATCTATTTCAGGCCGCCAGCTTAGTGTCACTATGAGCTGGCGGCTCCATTAGAGTTCATAAAATGAGAACTTAGTAAAACTTAAGCTCATTAAAAAAGCGCCCAGTAAACCATTTCCACTTCACAACTTAATGTTATTTCAAACAATGAAACGGTTTCAAAAACGCTAAAACATGTAAATTGCAGACGCAAAAAAACCAGCTTATCAGCTGGCTTCGTTACATCTCAATGAGATCATTAGGCACTTGGCGATGACCTACTTTCTTTTATCCCCGAAGGGGATACATGGGGGCGAGTCATCATTGCCTAAAATGCGCAGCATTTTGATGATGTGTCGCGCGGAGCAATGTATTGCGCAGCTGGGGACCCCGCTTAGCGGCGGGTTGACATCGAGATAAGTTTTCGCGGAGCGTATAAACACAAAAGCCCTAGCGGTTTAGGCTAGGGCTTTTGTGTTTATTTGGATGCTTGGCGATGACCTACTCTCACATGGGGAGACCCCACACTACCATCGGCGCGTTTGCGTTTCACTTCTGAGTTCGGGATGGGATCAGGTGGTTCCACAAGGCTATTGTCACCAAGCAAATTCTGTT
>NZ_JALBYT010000056.1:0-12771 GCF_022690845.1 Shewanella sp. N2AIL
ATGCACGGCAATTTAAGTTGGATGGTAAACGGGAAAGGGCTTATCCAAGAGTCCTTAAAATGAGTAAAAACAAGTATCCGGTTAGACCAAAGAAAAATGCCGTTCACTCTTAAGTGAACGGCATTAGCCATTAAGGCTCCCTTTTTACTGTTTAACTTCTTGTTACTTCATACGACGACGCATTGCCGCCAGAGGTAACAACAATACAGTTAACCAACCAAGTGCACCGCCATCATCTTTTTTAACTGGAGGAGGCGTTGGTTTGGCAGTTACTTTAACAGTCACTGTACCAGGCACACTTTCTAATTCTCCATCAGATGCTGTTACAGTGAAGATCAGATCTTGTGCTCCACTAGGTGCAGTGAAACTTATAATCTCTCCACCGTTTGTGAAAGTCACTGGAGTTCCACTTGTCTGAGTCCAGGTATAAGTCAAGGCATCTTGATCTATATCTGCGCCATTAGCTTTTGCTGTTAACACAGAACCTTCAACACCCGTTGAACCGACTGGAGCGACTGTTGGTGCGTCATTCACATTTTTTACGTCAATTGTAACAATTGCTGCAGCGCCAGTATTGCCATCTTCGTCTGCTGATGTATAGCTAAGTATATCTGGACCAAAGTAATTCTCAGCAGGTGTGTAATCAATTCCACCCGTTGAATTGATTACAGCAGTGCCGTGTGTAGGTGCTTGTACAATAGCTAAGCTGCCTAATGCTCCTTTTGGCATGACATCAATAATGCGTTGGGCATTTGCCGTAATGCCATCACCTGTAATTGATACACGAGCAACCTTCATATCTGGCTTGATGTCATTTTTTAAGACATCTATAGATACTAAAGTTTCCTCATTGGTTTCTATTGCATCAGCTTGTCCAACATTGAGTGACGTAGCTGTAACATCGTAGTTAATTGTTACATTTCCAGCAGTTGTATTTTTTAACGTTAATGCATCACCAGTAGCAATACTGCCACCAGTACCATTAAAGTTATAAGTCGTCCCAATGGTTCCGCCTACGTTCTCTGCACCAATAGTGATGCTTGCAGGCATATTTGGAATATCGATATAGTTAAAGACAACCTCTTCAGTATCACCGGTCCTAATCCAAATACTGAATGTATAAGATGTACCTGATGTGTCGCCATAGAGTTGGCCTTTATTCCACTCTAATGCTAGCCACTTCACCCCAGCGCCATCTGTGAATACACCAACTGCTAAGTCACCACCGCCAGTATCGCCGACAGACTTATCGGATAGGTCGAAATCTGACCAGAAGGGGGCCAAAATATTATTTGGGTTACTGCCATCTGGTAATTGTTTATTTGCAAAAGTACCACTTGCGCTTCCGCCACCAACAATAGCTAATCCATTATCTGAAATTGTTATTTTACTGTAGCTCACACCGTTGTATTTAAAGCTCGGAACTGTAAAAGTAAAGGCTTGTTCATCACAGCCGTCAGGGCATGTAACAGGTGTTACACCTAAATCTACAATACTTGGGAATCTCTGAGCACCTTTTGTAGTGGCCATTTTAGGTAAATTTAGTTGGCCTACCCATGTCACTAAGCCTAAATCTTCATTTACCTGCAATCCATTTTGTGTCGCACCCGCTAAAGTGACTTTAACATCATCTTTTGAGGTTAGCTTAGTTCCTTTAGGTGCTTGTGCTGTTACAGTAACTGTATTTGCAAATACGTTATTATTTACAGTAGCGACCAATGGGATTACATCACTTGCTGTAATGTCTGTTTTTGTCGTCTGAGTGGAGATTAATGATGCGTTACTTGACTCTTTAGCCAAAACTGCTAGAGGTAAGTGAGCATTTTGTAATCCTTCAGTGCTGTTTATCAATACGTTACCGAAGATCCACTCACCATACGTAGCGAAAGTTGAGTCAACGGTTACAGTAAACGTGGCTGAAGCTCCTGCAGCAAGTTCTAAGGTAGAGGGGGATACTGTGATTCCTGTGCTATCGGATGAGGTTGATAAGCTCCAAGATGTTGTTGCATCGCTTTTGTTATAGACAGTTCGAGTGAAGGTACATGGACCAACGCAAGAGTCTGAAGCTATTGAAGGTTTGTCAAAGGTTAATACTGCCTTAGCTGCAGCATCTAAATCCATCCGACCTGCGCCCATGTCAAAAGGAGTTGCTGGTGTTACCGCATCATCATCAAGAATACCTTCAAACTTGGCAGTAGAGGTAAGAGCGGTTTTAATATCATTTGCACTCCACTCTGGGTGCAATTGGCTCATTAGGGCTGCAGCACCTGCAACATGGGGGCTTGCCATACTGGTGCCAGAGATCATATTGAAGTCTTCACCACCATCATCAGGAGAAAAGGCTGACAGAATGTTGGTACCAGGTGCCGCGATATCCGGTTTAAGGATATTTTGGTTGCCATCTGGACCGCGTGAACTGGTGCTATTTAGATTATCAGCAAGTTCAGAAACCATGATGCGTTTAGTTTTTGAAACTATGGTGCCTGTTGTTACGGTATCTCCCATAGCTTCAATTACGGCTAAACCTGCATCTTTAGTAATCATTACAGCTGGGAATGGCTCACCAGGCATAGACATAGTCGTTGGTGCGCCTGCTGCATTGTTATAAACAACAAGGGCTTTAGCGCCTGCAGCTTTTGCGTTTGTTGCTTTTAATGAAAAGTTACATGTTCCACGAGAAATCAATGCAATACCATCTTTGAACGAATCAGCGGCAAAGGCATCACAACCATTGGCATTTTCAGCATCTAAATTAACGGCGGCAATAACTGGAGCTGTAATATCTTCTGAAAGGACTGCATCAGAACTTGGTATAGCAAGTAAATCATCACCACCTGCATTAAAGCTATTCGCAAAAAAACGCCCAGTTGTAGTGTTAGCAACGGTAATTCCTGATTCAATACAAGCTGGACAGCCAATAGTTTGAGGGCCATTACCATCATTACCCGCAGCCGTAACGACAACAACACCCGCAGCTTCTGCAGCTTCAAACATTGTTTTGTATGGGCTGCTGGCTGGGTCGCCACCTGCGCCACCACCCCAAGAGTTGTTGATTACATCTGCGCCATCATTCACTGCATGTTCGAGGGCTTCCATCAACATAATGTTGGAACCACTACCACCAGTACAGTCAGCTTTACTATACAGAGCTTTATAAACCATTAGGTAAGCAGCTGGAGCAACACCTGATAACTCAACCGGAATTTCTTTGAAGGTTGTTGATACTTTATTACCAACAGCCGTTCCTGCTACGTGAGTACCATGACCACCAAAACCGAGTGGGCTCATATATTCATCAGCGCAAACAGGGAAGGTAGGTTGTGACCAACGCGCAACGATCAGTTTGTTATTACAGAAAGATGCATCAACAGTCGAGCAATAGTCATCCGATGGTAAATTCCCACTTGGTGCAGTAAAGCCAGCGTCAGCAAACATGGGGTTTTCAGGACGAATACCACCATCAATTACTGCGACTTTAACGCCTTTTCCGGCATTTTCCATTCCTGATACAGCATCCCACATCGCTTGCGTATTAATAATTTGATGTGATGCATCCATGCTAATTTCATACATGGTTTCTGGATAGACTGATTTAACACCTGGCATTTGAGCCAGTTTTTCAGCTGTTAATCCCTGACCAACAACAGTGACACCATTAAATAAAGTTTGGAAATGGCGTTCAACTTTGGCATTAGGTACTGTTTTAGCTAGAGCAGAAGCAAAATTGTTTTGCTCTTTTGTAAGATGATTGGCGTAGTTTTTTACTTCAGCTGACTGTACGTTAATTTTTTGACCTTCTTTTGCTGAAGCTGTCGCCGCAAATGAGCCAATACCACCTTGGTATTTAGCGAGTGCAGGAGATTCCATTTCAACAATAAAACGTTGCGGTGCACCTAAATTTGTTGTCGCCACATTAGGTTTGCTAAATTTATCGTGAGATGTGATCTCGGGTGAGTAGGGTTTAAAAGTAAATTCACTGTTAGCAATAGCTGCGCTTGATAGTAGTGCAGCGGAGATCGCGATCGATAGTTTTGTCTTCACAACTTCTTCCTTGTCAATTAATGCTTTCAGCACTTTATTGATGTGCTTGTAGCTGAATTGTTATAGTTTTTGCTGCACTCTTTGATGTCAGCAATGAAGTTGTAACACAAAAATACCGTATGGTTAACACTTTCGCGGTTAAAAAGATGTTAATCACACTTTGCCATGCGTAGTTCCGTTTGTTTGTGCTTGCTGTTTTGTAGCCTAAGGCTTAACCGCTCTGACTATTGGGTTTTGTAGGCTGATTAAGGTTTCTGTTGACTGGATTTCATCGATAGATTGAATGCGATTGATGAGTACGTGCTGTAAACCATCGATGGACTGGCACATTACCTTTACGAAAATACTGTAGTTGCCTGTGGTGTAATAGGCTTCGACGACTTCTTCGAGTGCGTTGAGTTTGGCTATGGCGGCGGGGTAATCGCCTGCACTTTTAAGATTGATACCGATGAAACAGCAGACGTCATAACCTAGGGCTTTAGGGTTTACTGTGATCTGCGCGCCTGTGATGATCCCCGCTTGCTTCATTTTTTCTACCCGAACATGGATAGTGCCGGCGCTCACGCTAAAGCGTTTAGCTAGCTCAGCAAAGGGCGTGCGGGCATCCTGCATTAAGGCTTCGAGGATATGATTATCGAGTTGATCGCGCTGAAATGCGGTATCCATAAATAAACTCTCTATAACGTAATGAATTGTCATAAAGTTACGTTTTTTTATGGGGAATTGCTACCGATTTTGCCCGTCTTAGTTGATTTTAGTGATCATTGTTCGCCCAAAGGCTCACAAAAAGGCACTTCTGCGGTAAAAGTCATACTGACACCCGTGTAAGGATGTTTGATGGTGAGCTCTGCCGCATGCAGTAATAGGCGTGGTGCTAAGGATTTGGCCAGTGGATCGGCATAAAAACCATCACCTAAGATCGGATGGCCTAGCGCCATCATATGCACGCGCAATTGGTGTGAGCGGCCAGTGATTGGCGTGAGTTTCACCAGCGTCGAGCGTTTGGCACGACTTATTGCTTGGTAGTGAGTTAAAGACGGTTTGCCCACAAGATGATCGACTTTCTGTTTGGGGCGATTCGGCCAGTCGCAGATCAGCGGATAATCAACGCTACCCGTATCATTTTTGACATGTCCAGCGACCCTTGCAAAGTAGGTCTTGCTGGTTTCTCTATCGTGGAACTGACGTTTTAACTCACGCTCGGCGCTACGAATAAGGGCAACAACGATCACGCCTGAGGTCGCCATATCGAGGCGGTGGACGATTTGGCTATGGGGATGTTCAGCTTTTACTCGAGCATAGACACTGTCGTAATGGGCTGGATCGCGACCGGGCACAGACAACAATCCCGAAGGTTTGTTTATGACGATAATGTCTTTATCTTGATAAAGAATATCGAGCCAAGGAGTTGTCGGTGGTTGGTAAATAAAATCAGTCATAATGAGGCCTATTCGTCAATGCGCCGCAAAGATACTCTGCTAGGCTTGAGGGTGCAAGTGCGACGCCCAAAGATTGCCTGTGGCATGAACCTTTCTGAGATGACTAAAGCATCGAAGTAAAGCGCATTAGTTGATGATTTGCTGATAGAGCTGGATTTGAGTTCTTGCTATAATTACGCTCTTTTTTGTTAATGACCCTGTTGAGCCTTTGAAGCCATGAGCCAGCCAGAGATATACACTCCCGAGAATCTTTCTCACGTCCATAACCGCCTTGAGTTATTGGCGCCTGCAAAAAATGCTGACTACGGTATTGAAGCCATACGCCATGGCGCCGATGCGGTATACATAGGGGGGCCCGCATTTGGTGCGCGGGCAACGGCAGGTAACAGTGTTGAAGATATCGCGCGACTCTGTACTTATGCTCATCAATATCATGCTCAGGTATTCGTAGCCCTCAATACCATTTTGATGGATAACGAACTTGCCGACGCCGAAAAACTCATTTGGCAATTGTACGAAGCCGGTGCCGATGCGCTGATTGTGCAGGACATGGGTGTATTGCAACTCAATTTGCCGCCGATTGCCCTGCATGCCAGTACACAAATGGATAATCGCAGTCCAGAAAAAGTGGCGTTCTTAGAGCAAGTTGGCTTTTCTCAGGTGGTGCTCGCCCGCGAATTAGGCTTGAGCCAAATCCGTGATGTGGCCGCACATACGAATATGCAGCTCGAATTCTTTATCCACGGCGCTCTGTGTGTGGCTTACAGTGGTTTGTGTAACTTGAGTCATTCCTTTAGTAACCGCAGTGCTAACCGCGGCGAATGCTCGCAAATGTGCCGCTTGCCGGGCAATCTTAAAACCCGTCAAGGCGATGTGTTAGCGCAGAATGAACACTTATTGTCTTTAAAAGATAATAACCAAACCGAAAACCTCGAAGCGCTCATCGACGCTGGCATTCGCTCGTTTAAGATTGAAGGTCGCTTAAAAGATTTAAGTTACGTTAAAAACGTCACCGCGCATTATCGCCAAAAGTTGGATGCGATTATGGCGCGTCGCCCTGAGTTTAAGGCTTCGTCCCACGGCCGTTGTGAACATTCTTTTATCCCCGATCCTGAAAAGACTTTTAACCGTGGCAGCACAGATTACTTTGTTAACGAACGTAGCCAAGGCATTAAAGATTTCCGCTCGCCAAAATATATCGGTGAAGAAGTCGGTAAAGTGGTCAGCATAGGCAAAGACTTTATCCAAGTGAGCTCAACCCATGAGTTTAATAACGGCGATGGCTTAGCGTTTTTCCCTGCGAATTTTGCCATGGCTAAACAATCCGATGACAAGCTGCAAGGCCTGCGAGTTAACCGCGCCGAAGGCTTAAAGCTGCATATTTTGCAGGTGCCAAAGGATTTAAAAGTCGGCATGACTTTGTACCGTAACCATAACCAAGCCTTCGAAGCCCTGTTATCGAAAGAATCGTCTAAGCGGATTATCGGCGTCGATTTACGGTTGAGCGACACCGAAGACGGACTGGCGCTGACCTTGACTGATATCTATGGCCTAAGCGCTACAGTGAATTTAACGGTCGAGAAGACACCTGCGACAGATGTCGACAAGACCCTACAAAATACCCGTACTCAGCTGGGTAAGCTCGGCAGTACTGACTTTGTTGCCCGTAGCATTAGTATCGATACGGCCCAAGCTTGGTTCTTGCCTGCATCTGTACTCAATGGTCTGCGCCGTGATGGTGTGGCCGCCTTAGAGGCTGCTCGTGTGCAAGGCTATGTGCGTCCACTGCCGTGGAAGCATAATCAAGATGCAGTCTATCCCGTCAAGCATTTGAGTTACTTAGGCAACGTTGCCAACGAAAAGGCCAAGGATTTTTATCAACGCCACGGCGTAATTGAGATCCAAGACACCTATGAGAAAAATGGCGTCACCGAAGACGTGCCATTGATGATCACTAAGCATTGTCTGCGCTTTAACTTTAATTTGTGTCCGAAGGAAGTACCAGGCATCAAGGCCGATCCTATGGTGCTTGAAATCGGTAACGATGTGCTCAAGCTGGTCTTTGACTGTCCTAAATGCGAAATGATGGTGGTCGGTGAAAACCGTCAAGTGCGAGGCCAGAAACACCTTTAACATCTGTCATTTGGAGCATTGCAGAGTGTAATGCTCCTCACACCCATTCAGCCTGCATCCGCGCGCTTAATTTGTCTACCTATATCTATGTTACCCTCACCATAGCTACTCCCATATTTTCATCAAAGCCCAATATTGCACATTCGGTTATCAGCAGATATCTTATTGAAAATAATATCAATAATAAGGGATGTTAAAATGGGACTGTTAGACGGTTTACTCGGTAATGCTGCTGAGGTTGATTTACAGGAATTAGCCGAAGAATTAAGGCCTATTATGGGCATTCAAGAAGAATTAAAACTCGCCTACAAAGTGATCCGCGATTTGTTTATTTTCACCAATAAACGTTTGATCTTAATTGATAAGCAGGGGCTTACTGGCAAGAAGGTCACCTACCATTCCATACCGTATAAATCCATTACCCATTTTGAAGTGGAAACCACTGGCCATTTTGATTTAGATGCTGAGCTCAAAATCTGGATCTCAGGCCAGAGTGAGCCTTTAGTCAAAGAGCTTAAACGTGGTACGGATGTCGTTGGTATTCAAAAGACTATCGCCACTTTTGCACTTTAGTTTTAAGTGTTACTACTTAGATTTCCATTACTTCTATCGAGCTGGCGATTAAGGTAAGTAAGACAAATAAGGTAAGCCAAGTTAAATCAGGGCTTACCGCATTATCTATACTACCCTTCATATCTATTGGTACTGACATTATCCATATCAACTTGATTAATTTAACAATATCGCATTCGTGCTGGTGGTGTGCTCTATCGGCTCTCCTGCCATAGTGTAGGTTTCTGAGAGCTTGAGCTTACCTTGCTCATCGTATTGATTGTGGATACCGACCCAGAATTGTTCTTCTCCTTGGATCTGTAAATTACCTTCTTCGGCAATGTGGCTATTGGGATGATAGCGCTTCATTGAATAAAGCTTACTTTCGTCGTCAAATTTTAAGTGGTAAGACAATATCGGCTCTTTGGCGTCGACATCCGCTGCGGCTTGTGTTTGTGCTTGTTTCGCTGTGGTATCGCCATTGAGTCTGTGATACTTGTTGCGGGACAAATATGCGCTATTGCTACTATGGCTAGCGCTATGTTCACGGTTATCTGAACGCTGGTTTAGCCCGTCATTTTCCCAATCAGCACGATCATAATCAAAGTCATCAGCCTCGTCTTCGCTTTCATCATAGTCACTGATGTCGCAATTATCATAGCCATAATTACGGGGCTCTGCGTTATCCCATTCTGCTTCGTCATCTTCTTGAGTTGATAGAGGCTGATTAGCATCAAAGTAGTGACGACTTTCTATAAGTTGGCCTTCTTCATCTAGCCAGACTTCGCGATACACTTGTCCTTGGGGCGTAAACCGTTGCCAATGGCCGACATCGAGGTAACGGCCATCGATAATTTGAATTGTGCCAGTTTCTAGAATTAAACCTTGAGGGGACAAGGATTTAGAGCTAAATAAATCCCCTTGAGTTCGTGTGAGCAACCAGCGAATGGCGCCATCTTCATAGTATTCGATGCGAATATCGGCAATACCTTCTTGATAGTATTCCCTTTGATTATTCTCAAGATGATAGCCACAGCGGGTATTTGAGTGACTTTGATAGGATTCGAGAACCCCTTTTTTGTTATAAAAACTGGATTCTCTGAGGTAGCCTTGGCCGTCGCGCACTTCATACTCAGAGATAGTGCGTATCGTGCCATCTTGGTAAAACCAGCGGGCAGTGCCATCACGGTTGCCTTGGGTGTGCGGTAAATACATTTGAACTTGCTGGTTTTCGTAATATTCGATAAAGGGGGCTACCGAGAGGTTATTTTTATATTGGCCTTCAGCCGAGAGCACGCCACTTTTGTAGTAGCTTTTAAACAGGCCTTCCCTGAGTCCTTTCTCTAGGTACATTTCGAGAGACAGTTGGCCATTGTCATGATACCAGTAGGCCATGCCTTGCTCTTTACCCTGTTCAAATGGGATTTTTGCCTCAAGCTGGCCATTGGCGTACCATTTTTCACGATTTCCCTGTGCGAGACCGTTGTCGAAGTTAAGTTGTAATGCGAGCTGTCCATTAGGGTGCCATTCTTGGCGAATACCATAGATAAGCCCCTGCGGATTAAATTGCTCACGCCATGACAATTGACCATTTTCAAAAAAGGTTTCAAAGCTCTTGCCCGCGTCATTGACGAGTATTTTTTGTTTGAGCTGGCCATTAGGATGAAACCATACCTCTTTAACTAAGTTGCCATGCTCGTGACTCAGTTCGGCCTGAAGGGCGCCACATTCATAGTACATATATTCAATGCCGTGGATTTTATTCGCCAGCATAGGTCGAGTCAGCCAGCATTTGCCTGACTCATAATAGCGACTCAAGGTATTGACGTAGTTGCCATCACGATCAAGTTCAGCATCCTCTCTGACTTGCCCATTACTGTAATAGCGTTTGACTAATATGCCGCTCGTACTGCGTTCTTCACTCTGGGTTATGTTGCCCTCATGATCATACCAAGCTTGCTGTCCAAGTTGTTGATCATTAATAAAGTTACCTTCAAATAACAAGGTCCCCAGAGCGTCGAACTGGCGGGAAACGCCATGACGTTCACCAAAGTAGTTTGAGTCAACGGCTTCTGTGAGATTGGGCGTTTGGGTGACAATTCTGAGCATACCCGCGCCGTCTTCAGAATCGAGTTGATGATAAGTGCGATGTAGTTGGCCAGTTAAGCTGGCGTAATCTTGAATGTCGCCTTGTACTTTATAGTCTGCATCGAGCGTAAAGTGGCTTATTAACAGATCCTCTCGATTGTTAAGTTCAGCCTGCCATAATGTGGTTTCCTGGTGGTTCTTTTGAGCTGTGATACTGCAGACTTTTTCTGTGCCGAGCCAAAAATGTTGCTCTGGAAACGGGAGTTGATTGCCCATTTCGAGGCGGTCAAATTCGGTATGATGAAATTCGCAGCATTCATTAGCATTTTCCCAGCCTAAGAGTTCTATTGCTTGGGGCGCATCGTAGTGATAAAGAGTTAAGTTGTGGTCGGCATTTTCTTCACAAGCGGTCGCGTCTGCCTTTGTCGCATAGATTTTTAAGCTGAAGTGACGCTGGAATAGCGGTACAGCGACTGACGGCGCCTGAGTTAGCGCTTGTTCTTGGCAGGCTACAGGTGATTCAGTTTGAAGCTGAATGTCTTTTGGATCGCGGCTAGTTTGGCTTGAGGGGAATAACTTGGCTTTGAGTGCGCGAAACAACGACATCAGGGGAAATCTCCATATCCATATGTAAAACAATAAGCTTATCTGATGGATACTCATGGCCCTTGAGTATTTCAGTGCGCATATCATAGCGGTTAATGGTTTCGTTTCTCAATGTTTGATTGTTAAAAATACTGTTTAATCAGCAGATAGAGCGAATAAAAGCAGAGGAATAAACACAAAATGCTTGATAACTTTTTTGCAAAATTACCCACAGATTTATCGGCGGAAGTGTTTGAAAAACTGGCGGGTAATGACTCTGTGACCATAGAGCGCATCGTTTCTAATGGGCAAGCTACGCCTGACGGTCAATGGTACGATCAAACTCAGCATGAATGGGTGATGTTACTTAAAGGGGAGGCGACGCTTGAATTTGAACAAGGTGAACCCGTGACGCTAACCCCAGGTGATTACTTAACGATTGTACCCCATCAAAAACACCGCGTCGCTTCGACTTCTAAAAGTTCAGAAACCCTATGGCTCGCGGTATTTTACGATTGATGAGGGCAATCGCGTTAACACCGCCGACTAACGATTCTGCCATAGCCAACTGGGCGTATTGAGCAAGTCTTGGCCTTGGATCTGCGTTTGTCCTAAGGTCTTGTCTAAGGCCAAGGTATTGCAGTGTTCAAATTGGCTTAAGGCATTGATAAGCCGATTGGCGTGGGATACCACCCACAGCTGACACTCCTCTGATACCTTAGCAATTAAGCGTGCCAGCGCGGGCAATAAATCTGGATGCAGACTGGTTTCTGGCTCATTTAACACCATAAGCTCTGGCGGTCTTGGGGTCAGTAGGGCGGCGATTAACAGCAAATAACGCAGGGTGCCGTCCGACAATTCACTGGCATTGAGTGGCCTTAATAAACCATGCTGATGAAATGCGAGCACTAAAATGCCGCCCTCTTGAGGCTCGATTCGAACCTTAGCACCGGGAAACGCATCGCTGACCGCATGATCGAAAGCGGTTTTATCACCAATCTCAAAAATGGTTTGAATTGCCGAGGCTAAATCACGGCCATCGTGGTGCAATACTGGTGTGGCCGTGCCTAATTGTGGGCGCCGTGCAGGGGCTTCGGCATCGGTTCTGAAGTGATCGTAAAAGCGCCATGCGCGAATACTATCACGAAGCTTGAGCACTTCTGGGCAGCGCTCTGGATCGGCAAGTTCGGTAAAAATACTGTCGCCAGTTTGCAGGTGGGCGCCTAATGTTATCCAGCCTTGCCCATCAGTGCTGCGGGTTTTCACCATAGGACCACGGCGCTCAACTAACACAGTGGAGGGGCGATACTTAGGTCCGCTCCAAATGGCTTCGCGCTTGATTTGTGGATCTAAGCCAAACAGCGTAGTGGCGTCGGGTTTAGGTAAACCGAGTTCAATAAGGTAGCTAAAATCTTCGCCAGCAAACCCAAGCTTTAGGCGTTTTGGCGCTTGCCTGACGGTGGTTTCAATGGCGGTGTCGCCTGCTAACATGCCTTTGGTGAAGTTTTCTGGCCCCGCCCAAAAGCTGGAGTCGAGTCCGCCTTCTTGGGCTAAGGCGTTGACGACGCCGCCTTGCGCCGTTTGTGCCAGTAAACGTAGCGCCTTGTATAGATTCGATTTACCACTGCCATTTGCCCCTGTGATTAAATTGAGTTGCCCTAGGGGCAAGACGATTTCACGCAGAGAGCGATAATTAAAAATGGCGAGTGTGGTCAGCATAGAATATCCAAGACTGAAGCGGGCAGATAAGCCAGTAAAATTATCGACAACGTAAATTAAACAGAGCGATAAAACAATGGCGTTTACACTAGGGCCTGTTGATCTTTGCTGTTCATAATTTAGCCAACCCACATTGGCAGCCATATAAGGCAGCAAGCCAAGGCCAGTGTACTTGCATAATTCCGGGCTAATTTATCATACCTTGTTGCTACTG
>NZ_JALBYT010000057.1:0-9925 GCF_022690845.1 Shewanella sp. N2AIL
CCGCTCGCCGGCAAAGATAGCAAGCTATCTTCCCGCTGCCGCTCGACTTGCATGTGTTAGGCCTGCCGCCAGCGTTCAATCTGAGCCATGATCAAACTCTTCAATTAAAGTTTTTTGCTTCCGTCTTGCGACTTCAGCGGCTCAACGAATTCTGTTCGACTTCTATTTATTCGAAAATAAGTAGTAAGTCTTTGTACATATTGCTATGAACACTCATCACTCTCGTGAAAGAATTGGTTGATTTAAAATTTTGACTGCCAACCCGAAGGTTAAGCAGTTTCGATTAACTCAACACCTGTGAGTGTCCACGCAGATTTGCTTGATAAATTGTTAAAGAGCATGGTTGGCGGCTTATTCAGCGTTTAACCCTTGACCCCGCTGGGTCAGTGGATGCGCATTATAGGGATATCAGATTTTACCGCAACCCCTTTGGCACGAATAATTACGAAAAACGACTCAAGCGCACACTTTTTAAACTAAAAGTGTATTTTAACGCCAACATTATCGAATTTGTGCTGGATTAAGGCAAAAGATGAGGTTAATCCTGCGCTAGAAATGACAAGAGCCAACCTATAGGTTAGCTCTTTATGCCATGTTGGATCGATTCTCTCGCAAACTCTCATCCAACAAGAGCGACAACTTGCGCCACTGGTTACTGTGATAGTTGCTGCTTGAGATGAACTTATCAGCAAATGTTTATCTGCTTATAAGTAGTAGTGCAGCGACTAGCCCAGGCTTTTTAAGTAAGCTGGCACATCGGCAATACTGCCCAGTACCACAGTGGCATCGCTGTCATCAGCAATAACCTTACCACTGCGCACTAATATACGTGTGGTCACGCCAGCAGCTTTCGCTGCCTGCATATCTTCGGCTTTGTCGCCAACCATGACTGAGAGTGCTAGGTCGATGTTTAAGAATTGCGCTGCATCATTGAGCATACCCGGCTTAGGTTTGCGGCAATCACAGTCGACCTTATATTCCCCTATGCCATTTTCAGCATGGTGCGGGCAATAGTAGATACCATCGAGTTCAACGCCTTTGTCGGCAAAGTTCCAATCCATCCACTCCGTTAAGCTGTGGAATTGATCTTCTGTGTACATACCACGGGCAATACCAGATTGATTTGTGACGACAACTAACTTGTAGCCCATTTCCTTCAAAGAGAGGCAAGATTCAAACACACCTTCGATATATTCGAAGTCATCCACTAAGTGGACATAACCATGATCTTTGTTAATCACGCCATCACGGTCTAAAAATACTGCTCGACTCACTGTAATACTCCAAAATCGCCTAAGGCGTTATCGCGCTATTATTCCATTCATTATCAGAAATTGCACCGCGAAGTTGTGCTTTTAGCGCTAAATTGAGCGTTGACGTTACTTATGGCGAGATGTAAACAAAACTGTCCCCAAAAGCCCCAGTGCTGGAAATGCCTTGTCCAACTTTCTCTACACCTTTGAGTTCATGCTCAATTGATGAGCCTGTGATCTGGCTAATCAAAGTACTTCATTACAAGAGATAAACAGCCCTCTGAGAAAAATGATAGCCGTTGCAATAGAGATTGATTCCAAGAACGGCGTTTAATAGAGAACGCTAGAACCATCAAAACCCTCGCAGTTTGGGCATTGTTAACCCCTAAGATGCAGCATTCAATCAAGCATTCCCCTTTATTTGTGGTGTTTTTAACGGTAATCTTGGGCAGATAACGAGAAAATACCCGAAATAGACGGAAATAATGAGTCGAACTACGCCTATAGTCCACAAAACCCGCACCCAGTTAGTTGTTGAAGTGCTCAGAGAGAGAATTCTTTCAGGTGACATAGCCGCAGGAGAACCACTCAGACAAAGTGCCTTGGCTGAAGCGTTAAATGTCAGCCGTATTCCGGTGAGAGAAGCCTTATTGCAACTCGAAGCCGAAGGACTCGTTAAGTTCGAGCCCCATAAAGGTGCGACGGCGACCGTGTTATCCGTCGAGCAAGTCACCGAACTTTTTGAATTACGTGCCATGATCGAAACCGATCTGCTCGCTAAAGCGATCCCGCGACTTCAAGACGCTGATTTAGAAAAAGCTGAACGTGTACTCGAACAATTGGAATCGGCCTTCAAACATGAGGATGCCGTTGCCAGTTGGAGCGAGTTGAATACGCAATTTCACACTTGCTTATATCAGGCGGCTAATCGTCCACACACCCTTGAGGTTGTTCACGGCCTCAATACTAATTGTGATAGATACATTCGTTTGCAGTTATTGCTTGCGGGGGGGATTCCTGCTGCAGAGCATGAGCACAGGGCTTTGCTCAACCACTGCAAACTGAGAGAAACAGAAAAAGCGACGGCGCTACTGCGTCATCATATTCTGCATGCCGCAATGACAATTCGAGATCTCGTCGCCAAACAGGTGGTCTAGATCACGGACGGCCATTAGAGTTGCCGATAAGCTTTGTTGTCGATTCAAGGCAGCGCTCAGGTTCTGCCTTTTTTATTTGAGAGAAACCACCATGCAGTACGCCACTATCACAGGTTGGGGCAAATGTGTTCCACCAGCCACCTTGACCAACGATGATCTTGCGACCTTTATCGAGACATCCGATGAATGGATTAAATCTCGCACCGGCATCAGCCAGCGCCATATCAGTCATGTTAACACCTCTGAACTCGCTTCAGTTGCAGCACAACGCGCGCTCGCAGCTGCGGGTATCGATGGCAGTGAAATTGACATGATCATTCTGGCTAGCGCCAGCCCAGACACTTTGATCCCGAATATCGCATCCACTGTACAAGCTAATATTGGCGCCAGTTGTGCCGCGTTCGACATCAATGCTGCCTGCAGTGGCTTTTTATATGGCTTAGGTTTAGCCAGCTCACAAATCAAGAGTGGTCAGAGCAAGAAAGTATTAGTCATTGGTGCTGAACGTTTATCTTTCTATCTAGATTGGTCACGCCGCGAAACTGCCGTGTTATTCGGCGATGGCGCAGGTGCCGTTGTTGTTGAAGCAACAGATGTTGCCGGTGGCGTGCTCGGTTATGAGCTGAATAACGATCCTGAAGGTCGTGACATTCTTAAAGCGGGCTTTGGCACGGCGATGGACAGATTCTCTGCCGAGTCATTGGATTTCTTTATTGAATTCGATGGCCAAGAAATCTTCAAGCGTGCGATTAACGGCATGAACAAGTTGAGCACTAAAGTGCTTGAAAAATGTGGCGTTGATAAAGATGAAGTGGATCTTGTTATCCCGCATCAAGCCAACGAGCGCATTATCGATACCTTAGTCAGTCGGATGAAAATTCCGAAAGAAAAAGCCTTCGTTAACATTGCCAACTATGGCAATACCTCAGCGGCAACTATCCCAATTGCGATTTGTGATGCATTAGAGCAAGGCGTGATTAAGCCGAATCAAACCATACTCTCTTGTGCCTTTGGTGCGGGCTTAACCTCTGCCGCACTCTTGCTGCAATGGGGCGATCGCGTGACGCCTATCAATATCAGTGATGCCGAGTTACCGCCTTGCGATAAAACGGGCATAGAGTTAGTTAAACGCGCTGTGGATTATTTTTGTAAGCCATAAACGGTTTCTGCAAAACAATAACATCTTGTTTTACGAAGACAAAATGCCATCTTAATCGATGGCTTTTTTAGTTTATGACGACAAAACTTATTCATTCAGCTTGCTCATGATCATCTCATCCCAATAGATAGCTTGATTAAAATACTCGGCGAGTTTTTGATTTAACTCATTAAAACCTTTAACCGCTTCTTCGCCCCTTTCACTATTGCTAATACAAGACCAGACAAATCGATGACAGTTATTGTCAAATAAATCATATTCCCGATACTGATAAATCGCCTGCTCGGCGCGGGTTAATACAGAGTCAGCAATAAGAGGCTGATGCTGATGATTACAGGCAAGATAGATTTGGCTGCCCGTTCGCCCCGCCAAGAAACGCTTTACCGACACGGCCCGCACCAACCCTGAGCCATGTAACTCTACGAGGCAATCATCACCCAGCCAAATACCGGTATGTTCAATCACCCCAAAGACATAACAACAGACAATACTGCCTGGGATTGGCGCAACTTGTTTTAATCCCTTTTGCCATTGACTCGGCGCCGCCACCATAGCGCGCTTGGCGACGGGATACTTAGGCGCTTTACCGAGTAATCTATCGCGCTCAAGTTGCTGACGCTTCTCGCGCTCATCGGCCAACAAAACTGCGCCAATTACGGCACCTCCCATCCAAAGCAAAGGTAACGGCATCATGTTCTCCTACACACTCAGTTTATTAGAGTGAAGTACAAGTTAGTTGGATTGCCAAGTTGGCGGCATTGAATTTAAGCTTTAAAGTTAAGCTTAGGATTAGGTTTCAAGTCTAGCCTGTCAGTAATTAACCTAAGATGAAATCAGAGTGAGATTAAAGTTAGATCAGCGTAAAACAGCATCACCTCAGCTCGATTAACTCATCCACAAAGAGTGAATTAAAACTGAAACTGCTAAGTCGATTGCCGCAATAAGTCAGCCACAGTAAGTTGCCCCGCCCCGCCCATGGCCGCCATTTGCGCCAATAATAATTCAGCGCAAGCTAAGGCATCGGTCAACGCACTGTGGGCAGTATAAATGGGCAAACCGTAACGTTCGCGGCAAGCGCCAAGGCGCAAACTGCCCTCTTTAATCACTGAGTGTTCCCGTAGCAAACGATGCCTTTCAAGCATGAGTGTATCAATGGCGGGTAGGACAAGGGCTTGATGATAAATGGCCAATAAATCCTGCTGCAGAAAGCGACAATCTAGCGGAGCATGATGTGCGACCAGCACCCGCCCATAGGTTTGATTGATAAACCAGCCCATGGCTTCCTCAATCGTCACCGCCTGCACCAGATGATTATCGAGGATCCCGTGGATCGTCGCGCTCTGGCCGACACTGCCACGAATTTGCACTAATTTTTGCTCGGCGCGCGCCAAAGGGATCTCACCGCGCTCAATCGGCACTAAGCCAATACTGAGGATTTGATCTTGCTGCGGATTGAGACCTGTCATCTCTAAATCCATCGTCATCAAAGGTGCTTCGGATAACGGCATCGCCAGCAGAGGTAATAGCGATTGATAATAGCCCTTAAATAACTGATGTTGGCAACGCAGCGCCCGCCAATTAAGTTTCGTTTTCAGCAGCAGTGTATTCATATCAAAAACTTCGCATGAACTTCATCTTCATCCCCGCCTGCGCCTCATGCACCACTTTAAAGGCATCACGTAGCTGATGGCGGACCAGCGAAGATAAATGTGCGGGTAACAGATAATTGCTCACCTCTAGCCCGAGATTATGTTGATAACCTTGGTTCGATAACCGCATATGGGCGATAAACTCGTGGGCATCGGCAAGATTAAGCGCATCTTTACGATTGAGAATGTTTGCGTCCATCAAGGCACGGATACGTTTCGCAGTATTCACTTCTTTGATCCCTGCCGACAGGGCATAAACACGAGCAATATCATTGATTAAAGCATTGCCCTTATGCTTCAAATCTATGCCTTTGACTTCGCTGCCATCACGTTCGAGGACAAATTTGCGGAAAAAGCCCAGCGGTGGCGACTCCACCAGCGAATTGCCTGTCATGCCCGCGAGGAAAATATCGTTATCACGGGTTTGAGCCAAGACTTTATCCTGCAGCGCATCAAATAAGGTTTGTGGGCCGTACACCGAGCGCATGTCGAAGAAGATACTGGCGTTCAGTAACGCCTTAGGCTCGGGCGTTATTACCCATTTTTCAAATACTTGTTGCCACTGTTTAAGCGACATTCGCCACTGTGGGTTTTGCGCCATAATGTTGCCGGGGCAAAACTCATAACCGCATTGGTCAAGCCCAGCGCACACCGCATGGGTTAAGGCATCGAAATAACCTTTGGCAAAATCATCCATCTCTTCTGCGACTAACAGACCATTATCTTGATCTGAACACGCCGCTTGATCTTGGCGTCCCTGTGATCCAAACGCCAACCAGCAAAAAGCCATGGGCGGCTCACCGAGCAATTGTTGATTGAGCACGATTAACCGCCGTGTCAGCGCATCGGTGACTGACGTTAATACTCGGCCAATTTCTTCGGCTCTGGCATCGGCACTGATCAAATTTTGCAGTAACAGCGGAATTTGCTTACTGACGCTAATTAAACTGGCAAGATCCTGCTGACGTTCAATCTCGCCAATCAACAGCAGCGGTTGCGAGCCCTGCCCGCGCAAGATGTCAGTACTGGTCACCATGCCGATAGCTTTATCTTGGTCGATAATGGGTAAGTGATGAATGTTATGTTCGCTCATCAGCAACATGGCTTCAAAAATCAACGCATTGGATGAAATTGAGATCGGCGAAACTGTCATGGCTTGATGCACTGCGATATGGCCGTCGAGCCCCGCCGCTAATACCCGGTTACGCAAATCCTTATCGGTTAAAATTCCAACTAGCTTGTGATTATCCGTGACCAACAGGGATGACACTCGGCTGTTTCGCATTAAGAGTGCCGCCTGCGTCACGCTCGCGTGGGCATCGATAACAATAGGCGCGGATGACATTAACGTGCTGATCCGGCTAGTGGTCGTCAGATCTTTCGCCTTAAAACGAGCCTCATGACGTAAACGTTTAGCAAATGCGCGGGTAAAAAATTTATCGAAGTTGCGGCTCTCGCTTCTAAGGTTATCGAACAAGCTTTGGGGCAAATGATAAACCAAACCGTCTTCGAGAATAGCGACCTTGTTGACGACTTTCTCCCCCGATAACAAGGTCGAAAAACCAAAAAACTCTCCCTCGCCGACTCTATCGACCAGCACACCTTCAGGATCGCGCACCTCAAAGGCGCCGCTACGCACCATATACAACTTGGGCGAGTTAGCATCGAAATTGACATAACCAGAGGCTTTACTGTAATACCCGACAGTGACAGCCTTAGCACAGCGCACCACAACATCTTCAGGCAGAGTATCAAAAGGCACTAGCCCTTGTAGAAATTGCACTACGGGTTGTAACTCACTGGCATTCATAGGCAACACCTTCTGTTAGGCGAAACTTTTACTTATATGTCATCACTATAGCCTGCATTGTCGCTGCGCTACATTCGACTAAAGTCAGCCTTAGGATGCACCCGTTAACTCCTCAATAGACTCATTCAACTACAGGGCAAAATACTTTCCAAATGCGCAATAAAAAAGAGCGCCGAAGCGCTCTCTTATGTTGATGCAATGATTAAGCGATGAGCTTAGTGACCGCTCGCTTCACCCGAACCTTTAGGGAAACGAATCGATTCGACCATCTCCTGAACATGTAATGGCGTTGCCGTAGTCACACGACTCACTAACGCCGCCACACCGAAGTTCACTAACATACCCACCATACCGATACCTTCTGGTGAAATACCGAGGAACCAGTTAGCGGCAACGTTACCCGTTGGGTCAACAAACTTGAAGTAGATGATATAGCTGGCTGTAAACAGTAGACCCGTTAACATACCGGCAATCGCGCCTTCTTTGTTCATTGTCTTAGAGAAGATACCCATGATGATCGCAGGGAACAGTGATGATGCTGCTAACCCGAAGGCGAACGCCACCACCGCGGCCACAAAACCTGGTGGATTTACCCCAAAGTAACCCGCAATCACAATGCCCACACCCGCCGCTAAACGAGCAAACATCAGCTCTTTTTTATCGGAGATATTTGGCATCAAGTTTTTCTTGAGTAAATCGTGTGAGACCGAGGTTGAAATCACCAACAACAAACCCGCAGAGGTTGACAAGGCCGCCGCTAAACCACCCGCTGCAACCAAGGCGATAACCCAAGCTGGCAAGTTAGCAATTTCTGGCGTAGCTAATACTATGATGTCGTTATCGATCTTCATTTCGTTTTTACTAGCAGGATCTTCCATCTTACCAGCTGCGTAATAAAGTTTGCCGTCGCCGTTTTTGTCGTTCCACTTGATTAAGCCGGTTTTTTCCCAGTTTTTAATCCACTGCGGCGCAGACTCATAGGCCACACCTTGCGAATCAGCACCGTTAATGGTTTCAATCATGTTGACGCGAGAGAACGCTGACAACGCAGGCACTGTAGTATACATGATACCGATGAACACTAACGCCCAACCCGCAGAGATACGCGCATCTTTCACTTTAGGTACAGTAAAGAAACGCACGATAACGTGGGGTAAACCCGCAGTACCCATCATTAACGCGCCAGTAATACAGAACACATCAATCATGCTCTTAGAACCGTCGGTGTAAGGGGCAAAGCCAAGTTCAGTTGACACATTGTTGAGTTTTTCAAGCAAGTAAACACCACTATTATTACCCGCGGCATCGAGCAGTTCAGCACCGAAACCCACTTGTGGAATAATGTGGCCTGTCATCATCACAGACAAGAATATGGCTGGCACCATGAAAGCGAAAATCAATACACAGTACTGAGCAACCTGAGTGTAAGTGATCCCTTTCATACCACCGAGTACGGCGTAGAAGAACACGACCGCCATACCGATATACACGCCCGTATCGACTTCCACTTCTAAGAAGCGCGAGAACACCACGCCCACACCGCGCATTTGCCCTGCAATATAAGTAAAACAGATAAAGATGGCGCAGATAACCGCGACAGTACGCGCCGCCTGTGAGTAATAACGTTCACCAACGAAATCTGGCACAGTAAACTTACCAAACTTACGTAAATACGGCGCCATACACAGGGCCAACAATACGTAACCGCCCGTCCAGCCCATTAAGTACACGCTACCATCGTAACCGACGAAAGACACAATACCCGCTAACGAAATAAATGACGCCGCCGACATCCAGTCCGCCGCCGTCGCCATACCGTTAACAACAGGGTGAACACCGCCACCTGCAACATAGAATTCTTTGGTCGAACCCGCACGGGTCCAGATTGCAATCCCAATGTAGAGCGCAAACGAGAGCCCTACGATAATATACGTTAGTGTTTGAACATCCATCTCAACGCTCCTTAGTCTTCTTGTACGTTATATTTTTTATCTAAGGCGTTGGCTTTTGCCGCGTAGACAAAAATAAGCGCAACGAATACATACATAGATCCCTGCTGTGCAAACCAGAAACCTAATTTGAATCCCATGAAATGGACTTCATTGAGTACATCAACCAATAAAATGCCGCATCCAAAAGAGACTGCCGCCCAAATGGCTAATAAGCTCAGTACGAGACGTAAATTCTCGCGCCAATAACCTTTTGCCTTGTCATTGTTTTCAAAACCCATAGTGACTCCCCTGTGCTGTTTTAATTTTAAGTCTTGTTTAATCTAGCAACAGCTGGTGTGAGCACAATCACGACTTTCGTCTAACCCGTGATTCAAAACACTGTCCATAAATAGTGAATAGAAACAAATTCAACGAGTTAACAATGATTTTACATTTGGATACAGTTTCAACTTTTTCAACAGGTTAGACCAATGTCGAACAAGAATGAGTGGGATTTAGGTGAATAAGGCGGGGAAACAAGCAAAAAATAGGAATAACGTGTTGTCTGAGCTGGAAAAATTAGAAATTTAAACAGTCTTAAAGATGACTTTAGACTGACTGCACGTCACTTGATTTAGGATTTTCAGTGCTGAGGATTGATGAGATATCAGCATTCGTTCTTCAATCAATAGGCGATTTCAAATCACTCATCCAAGTCGCGTAAGGCTGGCAGCAAAGCCGTTTCATTTCAGCATGTCACTTAATAGTCATCGCGTAGTTTGATTCACAATTGCATTTTCAATTTCAATTTCAGGCAAAAAATAACCCAGCCTAGACTGTAATGCCGTTCACTTAAGAGTGAACGGCATTTTTCTTTGGTCTAACCGGATACTTGTTTTTACTCATTTTAAGGACTCTTGGATAAGCCCTTTCCCGTTTACCATCCAACTTAAATTGCCGTGCATT
>NZ_JALBYT010000058.1:0-6611 GCF_022690845.1 Shewanella sp. N2AIL
TTTAAGGGATTTCGTCTTATTTTTTACTTCATAACGGCCTCGTTAAAACGCCTAGGAAGCGTTTTAAGCATTGTTATCTTGATATTGACAGAACGATTGCCATTTTAAGAAAAAACGCCGTAAATCTTGATTTAGGACGCTTACTGCCGATTTTCGCCTTATCTTTCTGCTAGACCGTGAGCGTAGCGAACTAGCCCCGCAGGGTAACGGGTTATCCGCACTGTGATCGTTAAATGGTCGAAGACAAAATCCACTTACAGCGGTGCTTTTAGATCTCGCCCCTGCCAAGGGCAGGAAATGGCGAGGCATTTTTGGGTAAGGGTGGAGCCTTTAGGCGAACTAGGGCGAAGCCCTTGGTCGCGGCGCAGCCGCTAAATGTTCAAATTTACTGATTTATCCACAGATGAAATCCTTTTTAATAAGATCTTTCTTGTTTTTTAAGATCTTTCTTGTTTTTAGCTGCGCTACAGCCCTTGTGTACCAAGGGCTGTAGCGTTTATAGGTGAGAGGATTCGCAGTTCTACCCACTTTATAGGTGAGAAGATTCGCAGTTAATTTAGTTTTATAGGTGAGAGGATTCGCAGTTCTATCCACTTAATTGGGTGAGGTGTTTTATTTTCTACTCACCTATGTTAAAAGTGAGCTTTTAAATAGGAGGTCTCACCTTTGAACAATTTATCCGTAACTAAATCTAACGAGCTGGTAGATGCTAGTTACAAACTGAACGTGCAAGCTCAAAAGCTTGTTTTAGCCTGTTTAGGGAAGGTTGACCCTAGACGAGAAATACCAAAGGAAATAACCATAACAGCACTAGAGTTTTCTGAACTAATGGGAATCCCTAATGCACACAGAGAACTATACTTGGCTGCAGATTCTCTATTTGGTTCATCGATAAAAATACGGGATGGAAACGACGATATCGAAGTTCATTGGATACAGAAAAAATCAAAGAAAATAAAAGGTTCTGGCAGTGTAACGATCACCTGGTCTGATGATGTATTGAAATACATTAGCTGCCTTCAAAGCCGCTTCACTTCGTATAAATTACGCCATATAGCAGAACTCCAATCCTCACACTCGATTCGTCTCTATGAACTTCTGATGAAGTTTAATAGCACTGGGGAACGAATAATCTACCTAGACGATTTCAAATCAGCACTTGGACTTTCTGATAAATATCCTCTTTTTAAAATATTAAATAGAGATGTGATAAAACCCTCGGTTGATGAACTTAACCAGCGAAGTGATTTAACTATCAAATATGAAACGATCAAGAAAGGGCGTTCAGTTGCGGCTCTCAGCTTCGAGTTTAAACAAAACAAACAGATGAAATTAGACGTATAATCCAATGCAACACAAGCAACACCGCATCTCTTGATGCTAAAATATTGGTGCAACATGGCAAAATTAAATCTATCTCAAGTCGCCAAAGTAACAGGGAAAAACAGGACGACAATATGGCGCCATATCAACTCAGGTAAGCTTTCAGCGGAAAGAGATCGAGATGGCCTGCCATTTGTTGATACATCAGAACTTCTGCGGGTTTATGGTGAATTAAAAGCGATTGCAACAGTTAGCAACGAAGAAAAGCAACACAATGAAACACCTGAAAATTCTGCGTTATTTGAAGTAATCGAACACCTAAGGAAAGAGGTGGCAGAAATGAAGAGTCAGATGACAAACTTAACGAATAGGCTTACCTATACCAATGAGTTAAACGGCAAAGAAAAGCAGCTAGATCGACAACAAAGTACGCGTCCTGAAGATGATCCTAGTTGGCCCAAAGAAATAAAATGCATGGCTGACATATTACTGAGAGAAGAAATAAAATCACGCTTTAAAAGCTAAAAATAAGTCTGTCATTTACTAGTTTAGTAATAGTCATTAACTAAAAAAAATAACAGTAATCATTTGATTTAAAAAGATAAAATAATTTTTTTCTGACGTATAACAATAGCTCTCTATCTAGATAGTTTTCTGGTTAATAATTTAAAGTTTAACCATGACATCTTTTTTGGAGCAAAAAATGAACAAACTTGAAGACATCGTAAACTTGATATTATTAATGCCGAACGACAAAGCATACCTACTGGTAATCGTAGGATTGCTACTAGTGATAGTAAAAATTCTTGATGTTGTTAATTCCATCGTAAGAAAAAACAAGGATATAAAATGAGCAGTTTTCAAAGACTTCCGACATGGTGGTTTAGACAAGAAAGGCTCAAAAACTTTAATGGTGGGAAGCAAATAGGTGAGAGTATTGCTTCACTTAAAGTTCTTGCGTGCATAGCTTTACACATTGATTACAAAAGTCTTTCTGCAAAAATATCGATAAGTGACATTGAGGTTATTACGGGGCTATCTAGACCTATGGTGATGAAGGGGATCTATAAATTAGAAAAAGAAGAAATGGTTGTAGTAGATAGAGAGTGGAATACTAATTTATACACACTAACAGAGCTTCATGAGGATTCTAATTGGGCAAAAATGCCATCTACAACGATAAAAACCAACCTAAAGAACATTCCTAATAGAGGCATAGCAGCTTTTGGGGCACTAAAAATATATTTATCTCTTTTAGCATTAAGGGATAATTCCAGTCAAAATGTGAAAATTAGCTATGAAAAGATCAGGGAGTGGACAGGGCTTCAGTCTTGCCACATAAGATCGTCACTAGACGTCCTTTATAATCATTCATTTATTCACATCTACAAAAGTGAAGAGTTAGACTTCACGAAAGAAGATAAACACGCTCATAACGTATATAAGATCGTAGGGAATCTATTAATTAGGTAACTCAAAGAAATAGCGCACAATTGGCAGTTATGTTAAATGACTAAGTTTACTGTCTAAAATTAGATTTAAGCGTAAATAAATACCATAACAGACCATTTACCCTAGTTATCTTGTCAAAAAACCTCTAAAAAACCCTGAAAGTTTATAACCATATTTAGGAGTTTTCCCCATCCAGAAAAGCCTATTTTAGCTTGGCTACGAAATCACATTCCAATGCTTATTTTTACCAATCGTTCCGCATGCTTACTTATTTCTAACGCGGTATTTTAACGAACAAGATATCCACAAGATATCCCCTAAATTCAGACTTGCAAATAGGTGCAAACCTCACTATCTTGTTGGGTAAGCGCTAATCAGCACAACATATAGTAGTTTCGGTTGGATTGATTTTTGATGAGTCAGAGGCGTGAGGGAGTGTGATTGGAATGCGGCAAACAAACCAATCACACATAAGATCAATGCAGGCGCATTTACTTATTTGGTACCTTATAAGTAACACAATAAAGCGTTATCGCATTAACGTGTTATAGCCAATATATGCCATGCAGGAAAGGCTATCAAGCTTTCCTATATGAAAATGTGCCTTCAAAAAAAAGGAGGCCACATGGATAACCCTAATTCGTTGAATTTAGTGATAAATGTACATTATCACTATCATTTACCGCAATTGCCATTATCTACATTGATTCGCTGTATGAATCTGGTTTTAATGTTCGGTTTATTTTAGATCTTAACGACAAGCGCTTCTTTAATATTAGGGGCGCTTTTCGCTACCAACCTTTCTATCTAGCGCTTTGTTTAAAATCATAACCGCTTATTTGCATCGTTATAAACAACAGCACTTTCTCTTTTACCAACAGCCACAACAAAAACGGTGATCCGTTCATCCTGTATTTGGTATACCAAACGATAACCAGCACTACGCAACTTGATTTTGTAACAGTCTGGCAGCTCCCGCAACCGGTTGGCATCAATACGGGGATGAACCAATACCTCAGCCAACTTCTTTTTAAACTGCTGGCGAACTGTATCGCCTAGCTTGTGCCATTCCTTCAGAGCGCGGGGGTCAAACTCCAACTTATAGGTCATCGAGCGAAACCTCGATACCCTTGCGAGGGTTCGCTAGACGCTCTCTTACCAAGGTAATCAGGGCTTCATCATCTGCAGTTAGCAGTACCGGTTTAAATGGCAAAACGCCCCTGTTTGCCACGTACTCCAATGTCTGACGTAGCGCCTCAGAGGGACTCACGCCTAATTTTTCCAACGCAGCAAAAGAACGCTCTTTAAGTTCGTCATCGACGCGAATATTAATTGTGCCCATAGCCACTCACCGTAATTACAAATGTAATTACATTATGGGGAGCAGACATAAACAATACAAGAAAAATTTTGATTATGTTACTTTTTCAAGATTGGTTGTGTGGAAAAGGCTATGTTCTGAGCGTTATCTTCTAAAGATCTCAGAAATACCGGATCTGAAACTTCGCCTTTTATGTAGTGACCATCGATGTAAGCGGTATTATCCAGGTGGGAGATTAGCGCCTTGATCACTTCTTGATATTTCTCAGGCACCCGCATCACGACTGTCTTTTCATACTTGGTTTTACGACCCGCACCTGGGCGAGCGCCACCATGGTTATTTGACTTGGATTGTTCTGTCATAAATGCCACCCTTGATTAAGTTACAAAATCAATATACATTGAAAAAGTAACATAATCAAGTGACGACTACCGTGACGAGATGAAGATAATATCGTGACCAAATGAAGAGGATTTAACATGGCACTCACTCCTGAAGAGCAAGCGTTAAAAGCAGCGTTACTGGCGCTCCCAGGTCATCACACAATGGATTCCCCCGAGGTACAGGACTGGCTCGTTCGGGCTGCGAATGTGTTAGGAAAGCATCAACTCGCCCCCAATGAGCATTGGGTATATGACAGCGCCAGCGATATGTTAGTGAAGGAAAAAAAGCACTAACGCTTTTTACCACGCAGACGAGGCTTACCAGACTGATCAGGTAAGCTGCTATGGGTATATAACAAGTATCCCGAATAAATCAGCGTGCCAAAGGTCGCGAGAATAAGAAAAAAACCGATAATCTGAATTGTACTCATGGCACCCGCCTCCCGATTGGATATTGCACTAAGTTGATAGTAGCAGCACTAAGAACCCAGATAAACAGCCGTGACCGGCAACCGGCCATGGCCTAACTCCTGCGTAATGATTGCCCTTGCCATTTTATCTAACGCCCTGTGCGCCTCTGACAGCCTTCTTGCCGCGACCCCAGATACTGCGTGACATTCGAAACCGGTTAAAGCGACATAGCGCAGCTGCGCGTAGCGGTGACGCAAGCCATGCGCCCGATCGAGACCAATCTTAAGGCAGGTATTTTCGTAGCGTTTCATTTGCTGCACATACATTAACTGCGGCGGAATGAGCGAACGTCCACGGGTTAACGTGCTCGCCAGTGCCAATAGTTGGCGCTGTTCGTCCGTCAAAATTGGGATCGCGCGATCTCTGCCGCCTTTGCACCAAGACGCATCCAACAGCAAACGATCGCCTTGAACTGCCTTATCGACAATAATCTTCATCGCTTCTTCGCGCCTTAAGCCAAACGCGGCTTGAAGCTGTAGCGACATTTTTATATACGGATCGGACACCGCATTAAGTTGGGCTTCGGTAAGCGTTTTTCCCTTATTTTCATTGGTGACATACACCCGCTTATCGATCCCTAAATCCGAATTTGACGGCGATATAACGCCCTTTTTGCCTATTTTTTCGGTTAGCCAACGGATATGCACCATCCGGTTTTTAATTGTCCCTGCAGACAAGTTTTTCGCCTGCCATTTTTGCAACAGTGCATCAATATGTTTTGGCTTTAGCCCTTTCAACTGCAGATTTTTAAACCCTAATTCTCTCAATTGCTTATCGACTAAACGGATCGTTTTAATCCGCTCCGATTTCGTTGCGAATGAACTGGCGCAGTGTTGCTTCAAAAATTGATTAGCCTGAAAAAAGAAAGTGGAAGCCATAAAACCCCTTGAAAAAGTAACAAAATCAAAAAGGGGAATGCGCCAAATAGGCGCATTAACAATGGAAAAGAGTTTGCTCTGGCGGATTAGCAACACAACGGCCTGTAGCATTCGCTAGGCGGCCATTTCGGAAGTCAGTTTAGTGTTAATGCTCGTTCCTACTGCCGAGAACAGGTAAGAACCCACGAGGGTATTGAGCAAGTGTTGCTAAGGGCAATTGCCACAAATGATGCGTCTCTGTTGAGCGCCGCCATCAAGTCTGAGTGCTAGTCAGTGATCCTACAAACGTCCTGTTGGACGGGAGCAAAAAAGGTTTTTCTTAAGGGGAAATATTGAAGCATCGAGAGATGCGCTGGAAGAAATGTCACTTTACCGCAAGCCAAATTCGCACGCAATAGCGGCGGCCGCTATCACGCGCTTAAAATGCCAAAAGAAGCCAACATTCCCCGCATGAGGAGCACACCTGGGGGTATGTCACTCCCTTAAAATGGAGTGACATACCCCCCTCTACGTTGGCTTATTTTAACATTTGAATTCGTAACTTTTTCAAACTATCCCAAGCCGGCCACTTCACGCATACCGGCAGACTTCGCTAGCCGGCATGCACTCAGCGGCAAAGAAAAATCACAAACCATCCGCTAAAAACATGGCGGTGTTTTAAGGGATTTCGTCTTATTTTTTACTTCATAACGGCCTCGTTAAAACGCCTAGGAAGCGTTTTAAGCATTGTTATCTTGATATTGACAGAACGATTGCCATTTTAAGAAAAAACGCCGTAAATCT
>NZ_JALBYT010000059.1:0-5928 GCF_022690845.1 Shewanella sp. N2AIL
TACAGAGATCAGAAATTGTGAAGCGGTTGGCGCTGTAACACTCAACCCAGATAAGGCACCAGAAGAAGGCGTAATAAATGCAGCTTAATATTTAAACAAAGAGTGACAACTATCTTGAAAAACACCGCGATGATGAGGTGGCGCTTGTTGTTTTAGTTGTAGTCACAGCGGATACACCATCCGTTAACGTAGAAAGAGGAGATTAAATGCAGAAATCACGCATTACAAATGTAGGTCAAACGGGCGCAGTCAGGATAAGTAAAAGTAGCGATGGAGTTGGTTATGAAGTTCGCCCCAGTTATAAAGGCGCAATCAAAGGGGCATCGACAGGGATAGTGATTGGCCGATGTTTTGGCCCTGCTGGTATGGTCACGGGCGCCATAATCGGTGGCACATTAGGTTATGTGCTGGGAAATGATAGCGATTAAATAATAAAGTGAAAGAAGATGCTGAGTCTTCTTTTTTTATAGCAAGGAAGATAACGAGATCCGATTAATAGCGTGTTAATGATTCACAAAAACGTGAGCGCTGATATATCGCGCAACAGGATGATGAAAGTATCGTAGAGGGGGGATAATAGTCATTATCCCATACAGTGATGTCACACCAAGTTTGAATCACCAAAAAATACAGCTGGAAATAATTAGAGTGACATTGAAGGGTGTAATTTTTCTGTATGGGTATGTTACTTGGTATACCCACCTATACCAGACATAAAATTTGCAGACACGATGCAGCTACTGGCATGTCTAACTTGGACAAATGTAAATGGAAATTGATGGTGTCATATAGGGGGTATACATACCCATTACTATCGAATCACACCTTCTGATAAAACTAATTTCTAATTATTGGACAATCTCTTTGCGCGATTAATTGCGATAGACTTTCTTCGTCTAGGTGAATTCGTTTGTTTTTTGAGCTATTGATGCAATAATTGAAAATAAATTACTCGTCCTTTTTATCGTTTTTTTGTTTGAATTTGTAGTCTCTAAAAATTTCTTAAGGGTTCGGTAGCTTAGAGAACTTTTTTGTACATTTTAGCCTTGTTTTAATGGCTGTTAAATCCTGTTTTTCAGTGGTTTTCTGGCTATTGTTTTTCTCTGTGTATGGTGTGACTATCTCCCCCACGCTGTGGCGCCGCAGTGATGTTACTCACTTACTTTGCAATCTAACTTGGAGAACTTTTATGACCACCACAACCACTTCGGCGTTTATTCTATTACCTACTGGCGATGCAATGCGTAAAGCACTGATCGGTGCCTGTAGCCATTACAAGGACCACGGTCTGATGATTCTTAATAATGCTGGTGAGAAGCTACTGTGGGTGCCTGAGCCCGACAACGCCAAAGCTGCTGCTATGCGTGACGAAATCGTTAATGCACTAATCTCGTAGTTCCCCCCCCCCTAATTTACCTCTTGTTGATTGAAGTGCCTTTTCTGTTGGGTAGGGCACTTCATACTCTAAAATTTACTTAGGAGCAAATGAAGATGGCTATTCCTCGCGAGATTGATTTACATAGTTTCAACGATTCGTCTGCACTCAATGCCATGATTAATATTTCCGTGGCTAATACAGCCTTCATGACCTTGATTAACGAACCGCCTTTAGACCCTTTTACTGTTGGCAACGAAGTTTATAAGCCCATGAGCCTCGAATGGGCTAATGGTGACACGGTTTATCTAGGGCTTGATACCGAATACGTTTATAGCTCTGTTAGAGGGTATAACGAAATACTCAGCTATCAAGTTTTTGCGCAAACAACACTGGGGCAGTACTCCACACTGATATTCCCAAAAAGTGGTGCTAAGAATCACCGTTTGGAATTTGATGTTCTAGTTGGACGCGTGCTTTGTGAAATGTTTGAGCAAGAACTAATTGATGAAGTGCCAAAGCAGGTAGTTGTATTCGGGCATTTCCTACGCGCTGATATAACTAACTTTGCTGACTTCTGGAAAAACCAAAAAACTACATTACGTGGGCTACGTCGAACTGTTGCCTCTGCCCAGACAGATTATGGTGTGGATGTAAATGCCTTTGGAAAACGCAAGGCGGGTAAAGACCCTCAAGTTATTGCAGCTCCATCTGGTGAGAAGTATCGCACTCAGGTTCGTTTTGTTGACACCCTAGCGCTAAGTCCTGGTGGGGCTGGTTTAGCTGTAATTGGCGAAATTATAGGCTTGCCTAAGTTGGAGTTACCCCCATCTTATTCCAAAGGTGATATGCGCAAATTCATGCTTGAACAGCCTAGTTTGTTTGAAGCATATGCCATGCGCGATGCTGAGATTGCATTGGCTTATGGTTTAAAAATGTTCAAATTTTCCTCAGCTGAATTAGGGTTATCTAAGTGTCCAATAACGCTTGGTGCAATGGGGGTGGCAGTGTTTCAGAAAATGCTTAAAGATTCTAGCGTGGATAAACGTGAAGCTTTTGGTGAGCGTGAAATTACGACTCAACACTGGAATGCCCAGTTAGGGCGGCCTCATACTAAAAAGGAATTAATGCCTACAGATGCACGTGAGTTATTCGAGCACTTAGCTATTCGCTGTTACATGGGTGGACGCAATGAATGCTTCACTTCTGGCCCGTCAGCAGTTGGTACTTTCTATGATTTTGACTTAGCTGGCGCATATACGACAGGTATGGTTGATATACGTCCGCTTGATTATGACAGGGCGTTTATGACTGATAGCCTTGATGCTTTCTGCGGGCATGTTTGTGGCTTCGCCCGTGTTCGGTTTGCTTTCCCGGATAGTACAACCCACCCCGTTTTTGCCGTACATCACGCACTATATGGGCTGTATTTCCCGCTTACTGGTGAAACCTACACTACTGCGCCTGAAATCGAGGTTGCTCACAATATGGGGGCAACCATCGAGATCCTGCAAGGTGTAGTAATCCCATGGCAGAGTGACAGTGAATCTTTATTCCTATCGTTCGTGCGATTGATTCGTGAGAAGCGAACTTCCTACCCTAAGAAAAGTTTTGAAGAGTTGATGTGGAAAGAAATAGGTAATTCACTATATGGCAAAACTGCTCAGGGTTTACGAGGCAAAACCGCCTTTGAATTGGCTAGTGGGTTGAGCAAAGACATACCACGGTCCGCAGTGACTAACCCATACTTCGCTGCGCACACTACAGGCTTTGTTCGTGCCGTGATCGGTGAACTATTAGCATCTGTGCCAACAAATAGGCAAGTAATTAGCGTCACTACGGATGGTTTTCTTACTGACGCGCCGCAAGATGAATTGAATCTTTCAGGGCCGATCTGCACTCGTTTTAATTCGCACGACTTACTTGTGAGTAAACCTTTTAACACTATAGGCGATGAATAATATGGCTACTTACATGCAGCTTCGACGTGAATATATGACAATAGTTGCCAAGAAAGCATGCCGAGGACGAAATGCTGCCTTACTGGAATTACAGGATGCGATCTTGGTTACTGAGAAACAGTATGGAATTTTACCCTGTTCCGATGAGTTGCTAAAACTATTTATCGTGATGCTACAATCTAATACAAACTGGGGGTGTAACGTGCTTCAAGGCAAGTTGTATGAAATTATTAGCGAATTAAACCAACTAATTGTTACTGATGTAATAGCTGGAGATATAACGCAATGCTAGTGGAAAAGCATCGAATTGCTCAAGTAATAGCCATGAAAACTAGAGGCCAGATAACAGCTCAAGCTATTGAAGGACATCCAGCTCTGTTAGCTAAGGCTGGCATAAAACCTCCGTGCTCTTTTAGTGAACATAATCGTTACATGATTGATTTATACCTTGAGCGTCGGCCAAATCAACTGACCGACAATACTCATCTAATATCTACAACTGAGCAGTGGCTAAATGAGTCAGATTTAGTGATGTTGAAAAAAGAGCGTCGATTGAACTTGGAATTCGACTTTAAACGAAAGCTTATAAATCCTCGTATGATTGCCGTTGATGGTCGAGAGCATATAGCCTTTGATAGCTCACCTTGGCGTAGTGCCGAAGAAGCCCAGCAGGCCCGTGTTCTGTTTGATGGATGGAGAACTGACAATTGCTTGAAGACAATGGCGGACTGGGAATCTTGGGAGGATTATTACGAGAGTGCTATTACCACCAAGGGTACAGGTATCAAGGTGACTACAGAGGGTTCTGTTGGTTTGTTGCGGCGGATATTCATACGTGCCGCGGTGCAAAAATATTGGGGGTGTGATCGGGGGTTAACTTATAAAGCATTGGCTGAGCAACTAACAGCATTAGGATATAAGACCACTACTGATGAATGTAAAAATGCCAAACGTTCTAAGTTGCCCGAGCATGCAGTACCCGTAACAATACGGTCAATGCGGTTAACTAAGGTACTGTTGAACCACTATCCTACGATGGATTTGTATAAGCTATTTCCGCAAGGTCGGATGGACGAGGTAATGCACCTATTAGGTGAGTTAGTGTAAGATGCTCGTATTGGGTATAGAGTAAGTACCTTACTCTATACCGTTCTCTTGTATGATTTCTTGCTATTCTTTTTCGTGAAAATAACCCATTTGATATTTCCTCTGACGAAACCGCTCTTTCACCCGAAGTCCGCAACACGTTCAGTCATATCGACAACTACATCTTGCTGTATCGGGTAAAGTAACGTTGGACTGTCCATGTGGACTAGTTGTTGAAATTGTTTGGCAGGTTGAAACGCTAAGCCAAGCGGTGAACATTGCTGAATGTCAGATAAAGACACGTAGAACAATCGGTCTTGCCAACTTGCCGCCAAGTACCATTGAGCTTTTTGATAAATCAGCTTGTATGGTTCTACTTCTATCATCCTTTCAGCCAACCATAGCACGACGATACGGTGCAGATTAATAGCTTGTATTAGCTTACTCACTATAAGTGGATCGTGATTGGTATGTGCTTGTTTAAATAAGATTGGTGCAATGTCTTCCCCCCAGAGACTAACTAACGCATCCGTTGGCAACAATCCATCCAGTCCCAGATGTTTTAATGACTGCTGAATATTTGTATTAACAGGTCTTGGCAAAGCGTCTGCTGCTAACCAGTACAGATTGCCGTCTCTTTCAATTGGAAGATAACTTAACCTATTATTCAAATCCCGCTGTACCGTCCGTTCTGACACATTGAATTCGTGACATAGGTCTGACAGTCGCATTTTTTGCCCTTGGAACAATCGAGTCAAAATAAGGGCAAGTCTCAAGGCTAGTTTGTCGTGTTCTTTCATGATGATAATTGTAATAGCCTCAATAGACAGGTAGTGTCGCTCTGAAATTTGACCTTAACCTTTTAATTTGGCTAGTACTTTTGTTATTACCGACATAACTTGTGACATGCTGCGCTGACACATCCTGACGGGTGTTCGTGTTAAACTAGACTAGGTCAACGTCTGACTAATTTAAACAGGAATATATATGAACAAGGATTTGCGCAAAATATCGAAAATATTGGTTCTGGGAACCTCTTTAGTTGGGGTAGGATCACCCGTCCTCGCCAGTGATGACCGTGATTTAGTTAACATAGTGAAAAGCTATAAGATGCAGAGCTGTAACGGTAATACCATTGAGAAGATAGTGAATGGGTCTGTTCGCGATGCAACATGGTCATCTAAAGCAGGAACGGCTTCCGGTGACATAGTAACGATTGAAGGCTGGTTCAAGCAATCAGGGGCATTGATGGCTATGCAATATGAAGTCAAAGATGATAAAACACTGGACTTTAGATTAATGTTATCAGGCGGAATGTTGTTGTCCATGCCTGATAGAATGCAGTACATGGCGGAAATGTGTCGAGTAGCTCGATAAAGTTAGACTTCCAAGCCACGGAGCGTTTCCACCAGTACATGGCGCATCATAATCGGTGCTTTGCGGATAAAGAATTAATCCATACCTCTCACACCTAAATCCTAGATCGCTGGGTCTGTTACATTAACT
>NZ_JALBYT010000005.1:0-156772 GCF_022690845.1 Shewanella sp. N2AIL
TGCTGGGCGTGCCACTTAACAATCCAGTAGCCGCATTGAAGCTCAACCAGCTTGGTTTAATCACCGCGCTCAATGTCAGTACATCGCCCACATCGGTATCACTCGCCGCAAAGGTGTAGCTGTACGCCGCATCTTGAGTGGCGGCAGTGATAGCTGTTGAACTAATCGTCGGCGCATCGTTGACGTTGGTCACTGTGATACTGAAGCTTTGCTCTGCCGTTAAGCCGTCCGTGTCGGTGACTTTCAGTGTCACCGCATGGCTGCCCACATCGGTATTGCTTGGCGTGCCACTTAACACGCCCGTAGCCGCATTGAAGCTCAACCAGCTTGGTTTAGTCACCGCGCTTAAGGTTAATGTGTCGCCCACATCGGTATCCGCAGCCGCAAAGGTGTAGCTGTACGCCGCATCTTGAGTGGCAGCTGTGATGGCCGTTGAACTAATCGTCGGCGCATCGTTGACGTTGGTCACAGTAATGCTGAAGCTTTGCTCTGCCGTTAAACCGTCCGTGTCGGTGACTTTCAGTGTCACCGCATGGCTGCCCACATCGGTATTGCTTGGCGTGCCACTTAACACGCCCGTAGCCGCATTGAAGCTCAACCAGCTTGGTTTAGTCACCGCGCTTAAGGTTAATGTGTCGCCCACATCGGTATCCGCAGCCGCAAAGGTGTAGCTGTACGCCGCATCTTGAGTGGCAGCTGTGATGGCCGTTGAACTAATCGTCGGTGCATCGTTGACGTTGGTCACTGTGATACTGAAGCTTTGCTCTGCCGTTAAGCCGTCCGTGTCGGTGACTTTCAGTGTCACCGCATGGCTGCCCACATCGGCATTACTTGGCGTGCCACTTAACAATCCAGTGGCCGCATTGAAGCTCAACCAACTTGGTTTAGTCACCGCGCTGAATGTCAGTACATCGCCCACATCGGTATCACTCGCCGCAAAAGTGTAGCTGTACGCCGCATCTTGAGTGGCAGCTGTGATAGCCGTTGAACTGATGGTCGGTGCGTCATTAACGTTGGTCACGGTAATGCTGAAGCTTTGCTCTGCCGTTAAGCCATCCGTGTCCGTCACCCGCAGCAACACGACATGGCTGCCCACATCGGCATTGCTGGGCGTGCCACTTAACAATCCAGTGGCCGCATTGAAGCTCAACCAACTTGGTTTAGTCACCGCGCTGAATGTCAGTACATCGCCCACATCGGTATCACTCGCCGCAAAAGTGTAGCTGTACGCTGCATCTTGGGTGGCAGCAGTGATGGCCGTTGAACTGATGGTCGGCGCATCGTTGACGTTGGTCACGGTAATGCTGAAGCTTTGCTCTGCCGTTAAACCGTCCGTGTCGGTGACTTTCAGTGTCACCGCATGACTGCCCACATCGGCATTGCTTGGCGTGCCACTTAACAATCCAGTGGCAACATTGAAGCTCAACCAGCTTGGTTTAGTCACCGCGCTCAACGTCAGTACATCGCCCACATCGGTATCCGCAGCCGCAAAGGTGTAGCTGTACGCCGCATCTTGAGTGGCAGCAGTGATGGCCGTTGAACTAATCGTCGGCGCATCGTTGACGTTGGTCACGGTAATACTGAAGCTTTGCTCTGCCGTTAAACCGTCCGTATCCGTCACCCGCAGTGTTACTGGGTGTGCACCCACATCGGCATTGCTTGGCGTGCCACTTAACAATCCAGTGGCAACATTGAAGCTCAACCAGCTTGGTTTAGTCACCGCGCTCAACGTCAGTACATCGCCCACATCGGTATCCGCAGCCGCAAAGGTGTAGCTGTACGCCGCATCTTGAGTGGCAGCAGTGATGGCCGTTGAACTAATCGTCGGCGCATCGTTGACGTTGGTCACGGTAATACTGAAGCTTTGCTCTGCCGTTAAACCGTCCGTATCCGTCACCCGCAGTGTTACTGGGTGTGCACCCACATCGGCATTGCTTGGCGTGCCACTTAACAATCCAGTGGCAACATTGAAGCTCAACCAGCTTGGTTTAGTCACCGCGCTCAACGTCAGTACATCGCCCACATCGGTATCCGCAGCCGCAAAGTTGTAGCTGTACGCCGCATCTTGAGTGGCAGCTGTGATGGCCGTTGAACTAATCGTCGGTGCATCGTTGACGTTGGTCACTGTGATACTGAAGCTTTGCTCTGCCGTTAAGCCATCCGTGTCGGTGACTTTCAGTGTCACCGCATGGCTGCCCACATCGGCATTGCTTGGCGTGCCACTTAACAATCCAGTGGCCGCATTGAAGCTCAACCAGCTTGGTTTAGTCACCGCGCTTAAGGTTAAGGTGTCGCCCACATCGGTATCACTCGCCGCAAAGGTGTAGCTGTAAGCCGCATCTTGAGTGGCAGCAGTGATAGCCGTTGAACTAATCGTCGGCGCATCGTTGACGTTGGTGACCGTGAGATTGAAAGCGGGCAGGCTCGCACTGAGCACTCCATCACTCACACTGATCACTATTGCCGTCGTCACACCGACATCCGCATTCGTTGGTGTACCGCTTAATTCCCCTGTTGCCGTATTAAAGCTCGCCCATGCAGGTCGATTCGTAATGTCAAAGAGCAGGCTATTACCATCCGCATCTGCACCTGTTGGCACAAAGCTATAAGGTGCACCTTGAGCCACATTCGTCGCGGGTATTCCCAAAATAGTCGGAGCACTATTCACCACAACCTCGAAGGTTTGAGTACTAGTATTACCCGCACCATCTTCGAGCGTAAGGGTGATGGTACTGGTACCCGAGCCAAGCGCAGTCACAGTCACACTTCTGTCGGCATTGCTTCCTGCTAATACAACATCCGCCAGTGGGACCACTGTGGTATCTGAACTCGCTGGCGTCACAAGAATATCCGTCACAGCGGTTACATCATCGGCAATAGTAAACGCGAGCGTAGATGAACTCTCGCCAGGTTGAATGTTTTGATTATCAATTACTGAGGAAGTGGGCGCACTCGTATCAATAGTAACAGATAGAGCGCTCGATGCGACACTGCTATTTCCTGCGATATCAGTAGCAACCGCTGTGATGCTATGGGTGCCCGCACTCACGTTGGTCGCACTAACGCTCCAATCACCACTGCCATCCGCATTGACAGTGCCAAGCTCACCATCAAGTTGGCTGCTAAGGACGACACTGGCACCAGCCTCTGCGGTCCCCGTCAACACGAGTGTTGTATTCTTGGTGATATTATCCGCGAAACTCGTCCCCGAATCGCTTGCTGCATCCAGATCTGGCGTAGATGGAGCAGCTGGCGCCGTTGAGTCTTGAGTAATAGTAGGGACATTCTGGGGTGCGGAAACATTGCTCGCTGCATCGCTGGCAATCACAACGAAATTATTGTCGCTGTCCGTCGATAATGAGGCACTCAGAGTCCAAGTGCCCGCGACCACTATAGTGTCATCCAACACAGTCGCGTTATCGGCAACACCGTCATTATCCACATCGGCATAGAGGCTGATTGTCACCCCATCGTCAGGGTGCGTTCCGCTGATCAATGTCGTTGCCAGATTGGTACTTATAGTGCCAGCAGGCGCAGTAACAATAGGATCGACGGGAGCCGTCGTATCGACAATCACATCGACACTGCTCCACTGGCTGTAGCTTAAGTCGGCATCATTGCTACCCGCATCCCGCATAGTGTCGCCATTAAGTGCTATGCCATTGGTATCGACAATTAAACCACTCGCCCCCGTGTTATCACCCGCTTGGACTGTATATCTATAGGTCAGCACACCGCCGGTAGCAGACACGAATACCGCTTGACGAGCCACACCATCGATATCGAGCGACAGTGTAGAGAGTGTGCCAGAAACAGTCACATCCTCGGTCAAGGTGACAGTGATATCGATAGTGCTGCCGACACCATAATGCCCATCGCTAACGGCGACGACATCCACTGTAGGCACTGTGGCATCTTTCGATATGGTATCGGTCACGGCGGGGCTAAAAACATTACCCGCCGCATCTGTCAGGGTCAGGCTCACTGTCAAAGTGCCATCCCCTAAGCCACTCACATCTATATTGATGAGCTGTTGTGACGCACTCACGACGGCAATAGTGCCAGTGACAGGCGTGCCTGAACTGCCGGTAATAGTGTAATTTGCGCTGGTTCCCACCTCCGCACTCGCTAAGGTCAGGCTAATCGCATTTTGATTTGCCTGAGTCACCGACGTCTGGTCAAAACTGACGCTCGAAATAGTTGGTGCATCCGTATCGACCGAGTGTGCGGTGCCGGCACTATAGGCACCGAGTGCATTACCCGCATCATCGACAATATCACTCGCTGTGTGGCCGACCTTCAGACTACCCGTACCCGATATGCCATTAACAGTGACGGCAATACCGGTTCCAGAGCTAGCGGAAACGCTCGAAATAGTACCAGATACGGTGCCTGTGCTCACCAGGGCAAAATCATCCGTCGTCAGGCTATTCACCGATTCGCTAAAGGCGAGGTTGAATATCACACTGGCATCCGCCGCGGCACCTCCTGCAGGGGCCGAGCTGGTTATCGAGGGAATTTGTGTATCGAGCGTAAGCGCAAGTGCCGTCGACACCGCGCCAGTATTGCCCGCAACATCGGTCGCAGTGGCCGTAATATTATGCGCTGAATTACTGGTTAATAGCGGCGTGGTAAACGACCAATTTCCAGAACCATCTGCCGTTGTTGTACCCAATACACCATCGATGCTGCTCGTGAGCGTCACAGTACTATTCGCCTCGGCGCTGCCTGTGACTGTCGGGGTGGTATCGCTGGTTAAATTATCTGTACTGATGATCCCGGAATCGGAAGCCGTGGCAAGATCGAGCCCCGAAGGGGCTAAAGGTGGATCACGATCGACAGCATGGCTTGCGCCACCGGAATAAGCGGCGGTATAGCCATTGGTGCCATTACCATTACCGGAAGCATCTTGGATATTGGAATTCACCTTGACATCGAGTCTCAGACTACCTGTACCACTCACAGTATTCACAGTCACATCAACACTGGTGCCGGATGCCGCAGAAACACTGGCAATACTGCCACTTGCCGAACCTGTTGCCGTAAGAGCAAAATCATCGGTAGATAGATTGCTCGCTATCTCATCAAAACTCACAGTGAACACTAGACTAGCCGCATTCGCTGCGGGCGATCCCGTCACGACAATCCCAGTCACCACCGGTGGTGTAACATCGGCAACGGTAAAGTTCCAATCGGTTTTATTGCTAATCCCAGCGTAAAGGTTACCCACCAAGTCGGTAATAGCCCCATTAGCGATTTGAATGTAATAACTGGTGTTTTCAACTAGATTCGCGGTTGGGTTAATAGTCAACATGCCACCAGCTGTACTTAACTGTCCCGCATGTGCAGTCACATCAATGGTCGCTACGGCCAGATCATCGGCGTCGTAGATCACTATATTGCCGGTACCGAGTTGAATATCTTCATTCATAGTCAGCACAAAATTGGCACTAACTGCCACCCCAATATCGCCATCTAGTGGGTTAACACTCTGTACTGTTGGCGTGGCTGTATCTATCGCATAGTTATTGGAATCCGTTGTGCCTGTGCCTGCATTACCAGCCGCATCGGCCACCCCAGTGTTATCCAATGTAATGATGTTGGTTGCATCCGTCACACTGGCGGTTGGCGTCAAAGTCGCCGTCCAGGTAATGCCCCCGTCACCGCTGCTGACCACAGTTAAAGTGCCGTTGGCAATAGTCAGATCCGCATTGGTAAAACCAGTCACTGCCTCATTAAAAGTGAAGGTCACCAGGGACGTTTCACCAACCGCTAATGCAGTGTCCGCGACGACTATTGTGGCCGTTGGGCGTGTTGTATCTATGGCATAGTTGTTGGAATCCGCTGTGCCTGTGCCTGCATTACCAGCCGCATCGGCCACCCCAGTGTTATCCAATGTAATGATGTTGGTTGCATCCGTCACACTGGCGGTTGGCGTCAAAGTCGCCGTCCAGGTAATGCCACCGTCACCGCTGCTGACCGCAGTTAAAGTGCCGTTGGCAATAGTCAGATCCGCATTGGTAAAACCAGTCACAGCTTCACTAAAAGTGAAGGTCACCAGGGACGTTTCACCAACCGCTAATGCAGTGTCCGCGACGACTATTGTGGCCGTTGGGCGTGTTGTATCTATGGCATAGTTGTTGGAATCCGTTGTGCCTGTGCCCGCATTACCAACCGCATCGGCCACTCCAGTGTTATCCAATGTAATGATGTTGGTTGCATCCGTCACACTGGCGGTTGGCGTCAAAGTCGCCGTCCAGGTAATGCCACCATCCGATGAACTCACCGCACTTAATGTTCCATTCGCGATGGTAAGGTCCGCATTGGTAAAGCCAGTCACTGCCTCACTGAAAGTAATGGTGACCAATGACGTTTCACCAGCACCCAAAGCTGTATCAGCAACAACCAGTGACGCGGTTGGCCTTGTACTGTCAATTGCATAATTGTTGGAATCAGTTGTGCCTGTTCCCGCGTTACCTGCTGCATCTGTGATGCCAGTATTATCCAATGTGATGACATTAGTAGCATCGGTAATACTGGCCGTCGGTGTTAAAGTTGCAGTCCAAGTAATACCACCATCACCAGAACTCACCGCGCTCAGTGTTCCATTGGCAATCGTTAAATCTGCGTTAGTAAATCCTGTCACCGCTTCACTGAAAGTAATAGTGACCAACGAGGTTTCACCAATCGCCAGTGCAGTACCGGCAACCACTATTGAGGCTGTGGGGCGAGCAGTATCAATTGCATAGTTATTGGAATCAGTCGTTCCGCTTCCTGTATTACCAGCAGCGTTTTGTACACCGGTATTAGCTAGAGTGATGACATTGCTGGTATCCGTAATACTGGCTGTGGGTGTGAAGGTGGCCGTCCAAGTAATGCCGCCATCACCAGAACTCACCGCACTTAAGCTTCCATTAGCAATGGTTAAATCAGCATTGCTAAATCCAGTCACCGCTTCGCTGAAGGTGATTGTGACTAACGAAGTTTCACCTGCTGCAAGAGCTGTATCAGCAACGACAATTGATGCCGTAGGGCGCACAGTGGATATGGCGTAATTGTTGGAATCAGTAGTACCCGTTCCTGCGTTGCCTGCAGTATCGGTCACACCAGTGTTATCAAGTGTGACCAGGTTAGTGGCATCCGCAATACTGGCTGTCGGCGTCAATGTCGCCGTCCAAGTGATGCCTCCATCGCCAGAACTCACCGCACTCAAAGTACCATTCGCAATCGTTAAATCGGCGTTAGTAAAACCTGTCACCGCTTCACTGAAGGTGATTGTCACCAGAGAGGTTTCACCGGCTAACAAACTTGTATCCGCCACAACCAGCGAAGCCGTTGGACGCAGGCTGTCAATTGCATAATTATTGGAATCAGTAGTTCCGCTTCCTGCGTTACCTGCTGCATCTGTTACACCGGTATTATCCAAAGTGATCAGGTTGGTGGCATCGGTAATACTGGCGGTTGGCGTCAAAGTCGCCGTCCAGGTAATGCCGCCATCACCAGAGCTCACCGCACTCAAAGTACCATTGGCAATGGTTAAGTCGGCGTTGGTAAAACCAGTCACCGCTTCACTGAATGTGACGGTGACCAATGAAGTTTCATCTACAGCCAGTGCGGTATCAGCAACCACTATTGAAGCAATGGGACGAACCGTATCGATTGCATAATTGTTGGAATTAGTAGTACCTGTTCCTGTATTGCCTGATGCATCGCTTACACCCGTGTTAGCAAGCGTGATGACATTGGTGGCATCAGTAGTACTGACCGTAGGTGTAAAGGTGGCTGTCCAGGTGACACCACCATCACCGGAACTCACCGTACTGAGTGTGCCGTTGGCGATGGTTAAATCTGCGTTAGTAAATCCTGTCACCGCTTCACTGAACGTAATGGTGACCAGCGGGGTTTCACCAATCGACAGCGCTGTATCAGCCACCACAATTGATGCTGTGGGGCGGGCGGTATCTACGGCGTAATTGTTGGAGTCTGTTGTACCCGTTCCAGCATTGCCTGCGGCATCGGTCATGCCAGTGTTGTCCAGTGTGATCAGGTTACTGGCATCAGTAGTACTGGCTGTGGGAGTCAATGTAGCCGTCCAGGTAATGCCTCCATCACCAGAACTCACTGCACTCAAAGTACCATTCGCAATCGTTAAATCCGCATTGGCAAATCCCGTCACCGCTTCACTGAAAGTGATGGTAACCAGCGAGGTTTCCCCAACCATCAAGGCGTTATCGGCAACTACAATTGTTGCTGTTGGTCGCGATGTATCAATAGTGAAATTACCGGAATTGGTGGTGCCGCTTCCTGGTGTTGATGTAGCAACGCTGCTGACGCCAGTCATGTTAACCGTAAATACGTTTGTTGCATCGGTAATACTAGCTGTTGGTGTGAAAGTTGCCGTCCAGGTAGTGCCACCATCACCAGAGCTTACAGCGCTCAGTGAACCATTTGGAATAGTGATATCAGCATTGGTAAAACCGGTAACCGCCGTTGAAAATGTAAAAGTGACTGTGGAGGTTTCGCCTGCTCTCAGTGCTGAATCCGATAAGTTAACGCTGCTGAGTGTTGGGGTAACAGCAGGCGGTGTATTAACAGCGCCTTGGATGGTAAAACTTCTGAACTCAAACTTGGCGACGTCAGCCGCTTGGGTACAGTTTGTACTGCAATCAAAATAGAGCTTAAAACCTGTCAGCTTAACCCCGGAAAATGCGGTTAGTTGCCCCGATTCGAAAGTAAAGGATTCACCGAAAGTACTAGTGCCATTTATTGTAGAAGAGTTGACCGTGCCCCCCCCCCGAACCATACCCACAATCCGCACATTGGTGAAGTTATGGGTATACTCTCCACTACTTAAGCCTGTGAGCTCAAACGCAGTAGTATTGGTTCCGTCTGCCTTTAAATAGAAATAGTGATTACTATTAATATTGGGAGTACCGGTCGAGATATAAGCAATGCTGCCTCCATAAATTCCAACATTCTGTATACTATTATTTCCATCCGTTGCCGTTAATCTGAAATCGGTAGTACTAAGTTCTGTAGTGAGATTTCCTGACCAACCAGAAAATGTTTTTGTACCATTCGAAGCCGCTAATACACCCGAAAAATCCCTTAACGCCTTCTCAGAAAACGCCAACGTAGATTCAATATTTCCGCGGGTAACTTCTAAATCCCAGTCGCCCTGTAATTCGGCATTACCGGTTAAATTATTGGAAGCGGCAATATCCAAACCCGTGTTATTGCTAATGATATCCAGCAGCGCTTCACCGGTTTCGTTTGCGGCCAGATCGCAACCGTAAAATAATAAATCGCCACCTTCACGCACCGCGCCTTTTAGCGCGGCAAATGCGTGCACTTCATGCTGGATTGTCTCCGGGGTAATACGTGAATTACCGAGCAAAATAGCACCCGCTTGTGCGTGGGAGACCACATGAATAGCGGCGAGATTTTTGTGTTCATCAAGTACATTAATTAATTGCGGTAATCCAGCGATAGAAGAATCTAACTCTACCAATTGCATGCCCGGTTTAAGGGCGCGACGCAATACCAATTTATCAGCCTCAGTCACTGCGCCATCAACAATCACCAGCTCACGCACCGGATGTGCACTCTGGATATCCAGTTGATCGCCAGATAAATCAATTAGATCCTGTGGTAAAGAGGTGTCTGAACGCAATAATAGATCGGTCGATGCACTTATCGATGCATTCAAATAGGATCGCTGATAACTCGGCGCTGCAATAGCACCAGCACCATAGAGTCCGAATGGTAATAACAGCGAGGAAAGCCCACTAAGCAGTGCGTGTCTCATGATAAGTGATTCCCTTCATTTTTTGCGTTAGGTGCTACAGGTTTTTTACTTGCAATAATATTGGCTGCAGTGCCAGTACTATCCAGCCAGAAGTCCATTTCTTGATACTTCATAAATAAGTCAGGCGGTAAAATACTGCGCCTACTTTTGTATTCCACTTTCCGCTTAACGCTATGCAAACCTTTGACCCCAAGATTGTGGTCAAACTCATTTTCAGCATAGTCGACATGATTAAAATCGTGTTCGAATTGCGGTTCGCCAATAAAACGATAGATTAACTCCAGCGTGCGTGCCGGATGCTGGGTAAGCAGATCATAATCCACTAATAGCAAGCGATCAGAAAACTCGCCGTAATAGGCTTCCTTTAGTGCCGTCCATGCACTTCCAACCGCGCCACCAGCATTGATTAATGACTCGCAGCGGCTATACACAGTCTGGCGCGAGGCCGAATTGAACATACGGCTGTAATCAAAAGGGTTTTTACGGTAAATCACTTCAAAACTATCCATAATCCAAGCCGGATTGCGCACACAACAAATCACTTTAAAATCATCAACCAGCTCTACCAATTGGTGCAAACGGGCAGTCCAGTGACGGTTGGTGTCGAAAATCACCGGATGGCTTTTATCTTGGTAATAAGCATCAATTAATGCCCGACAAATGACCTTACGTTTATGTTCATCGAAAAATGAATAGGACTCACTACCCGCCCCCATTTGTTCGAGGGCGCCATTCACAAGCCCTGCCACAGGGCTACTCATAGCCGCATGAAAGCGTGGATTTTGCCGAAGTATACCTGCGAGCAGCGTCGAGCCTGCACGCGGTAAACCTGAAATAAAATGTAATTTGTTTGGCATCAATGTGACTTACTAATTAAAAATATTTATTAAAAAAACTTCCCGACAAACATGCCGGGAATCATTCATCAATTAATTGCGTGCCGGAAATACACCATAAAGGGCAATGCAATAATTCAATGCCAGAAATGGCTGACGGTTTTCATGGGGTAGACCACCACCACTTATACCTAAAGTCTGTGGTGCCATAGCGGTATTTAATGTACCCGGTGCGGTCTGCATATAGTTGACGATACCACTGCCACCACGAATATCCTTGGCCAGATAGGTATTCGCTGCCGGAGAAGGCAAAGTCCCCTGATTATTCAAACCGGTCAGCGTGTGGTTGTGTGCTGGCATTTCAGTGGAGATCAGCGTCACCCCATTTTCGCCAAACTGTTCACCCCAATCCCATATTCTCAGCCCGGGCCCCTGACCTACGCCCGCAACGACCTGCCCCTGCAAATTAGGCAATTGGAACGTGGTTGTACCATTGCCACCATACGTAATTCCGATAATTGAAAACAATGCGGTATTACTTGCGATTGACAATATTTGGCCATTACACAGCGCCCAATTGTGGGGAGCGAAGCTGAATGGCAACAAACGGATTTCACCAATAAATGGATCCATAATTTCGCTCCTTAATTACGCGATGGGAAAATGCCTTCAATACATATGATGTAATTTATCGCTGTAGTAGGCATGATGTTATTGTGTGGTTGTGTTCCCCCTGAGGCTTGCACACTGAGTGCATTCATAACTTGGAGATCGGCACCGCTAGATGGCAAAGGAGCATAAATATTATCGGTATTACTATGAGCAAAGACATTACCCGTAGGGCTGGGTGATGTGGAGGAACTTGCTGTGCTCGCCGACAAACTATGGCTGTGTGAAGGTATTTGCGGCGTTAATAAGGTCACGGATTCAACACCAAACTGCTGACCGATAACTCGGGGAGTCAGACCTGGGCCATTACCCTGCCCAACCGGAAGGCGACCGCGCAAATCCGGCAGCTGGAAAGTGGTGACTCCATCGCCGCCGTATGTCGTTCCAATCAGAGCGAAAAGCGTCGTCTGCTCACTAATACTTAATAGCTGACCCGCGCACAACATCCAACCCCTCGGTGCAAAGCTACCCGCAAACAGACGGATATCACCAATATAAGCATCCATAGTGATTCTCCTCTAGTTACGTGAAGGGTAAATGCCTTGAGTGGCAATGCAATAATTCATCACCAGCGAAGGCTGACAATTTTCATGGGCTTGATTGCCGCCGGTACTGGATACCGTTGCAGGGTCCAACGCTTGTAAACTTGCAGCGGACCCATACAAATTGACCTCACCTGCTGCATTTTTGGCGGCGGCAATATTATTGCCTGCAAGCAACGTGGTATCGCCGACAGTAGAACTGGCCATCACAAGGTGATTGTGTACTGGCAGGTTGTTAGGTACTAGGGTTACATTTTCAACACCCGCCTTACTGCCCTGAGGCAAACCTGCACTAACATTAGGGTGAACTGGTACGCGACCACGTAAATCCGGCAACGCAAAAGTATTGATACCGTCGCCACCGTAGGTCGTACCCAAGAGTGAAAAAAGCGCTTGGTTGGTGTTGATTGGCAATAATTGCCCTGCACACAAAGTCCAATACTTAGGTGCCCAGTTGTATGGGAGAAGCTTAATTTCTCCGAGAAAAAAATCAGACATCCATGACTCCTTAATAAAAGTAAACCTATCTATACATCATCTGTTTGATTACACACGCTTTCCTCTTCCCTCAAACAACACTACCTATGGTGATGGCCACGATAGCCACTCTTGAGTTGGTGATATTTCAAAAGGTGAGAAACCCAAGCGAAGATATAACTGTTTCGCACGCATATTTTGTCGATCAACGCTTAGACTCACACTCGCCTCTTTTGCTTGGGCATAGGCTTTTACCGAGTCCAAAATGACTGAACCATAACCATAGTCACGAAATTGCGGTGCGATGACAAAGTCGACGATATGGACACCGTTAGCAGAGGGATTAAGTATGATTTTGCCAATAGAAATTGATTGATATTCAATGATTAGAGTCACCGCTTGAGGGTATTGGGCAGCGTAACTCGCTTGCTGTAAGCGGTATTGTTGTTGTACTAACAGCTCTCGTTGCTGTGGGGGAAGCGGTAATAGAGACAATTCCGTCCTTGCAGAACAAAATAGTGCAAATACAAAAGCATCGTCATTTTTATACGCATAACGCAATGAATAGGCTTTAGGTAATACTATGTCTTCTACCATCAAATACATTCCCTGTAATAAGTAACTCTAAACAGCGCTTTATAGTTCTTTAATTCGTCGTGGCAGCTCGGGATTAACGGGCAAAACTCAACAAATCGAATGACACAGGTTTAAAGAGTGGCTCAGGGGAATGCGTTCGCAGAATAAAACGGCTAACGGCTTGAAATGACATGATTGCATTTTCCATCCCTAGAATAAAAACGTTAACTTGCTGATATTTTTTAATATAGATAGTTGGCTAAAGCTAGTTCACATCACACAAAAATACAAGATTCATGTTAACTTTTAGTTTCAAAAAGGTGAGGATTAGACCAGTTACAATAACGGTGGATCTGTTCTTTTTGCTTAGCCGAAAAAAAACTTTGTTTAGATTGTGAATCTGCTACAAAGGGCTGCGTGGCTGTTTTAGCATGTATTAACTGACATTGTTCAACTTGGCTGCACTCTTCTTTAGAGAGAGCCAACGAAAACCAATTTGCGATTTTATTCGCTATCGCGGGTAACAACTCCTGATAATCCACGACCATCACTTGGTTACGCTGACTCATCTCTAACCCATAACCCAATAACAAGCGCAATACCTTACATTGATAATCCAGTATCGACTCCCCCTCCTCTGGTACTGATAATTCAAGGAATAAAGGTCGAGACGGTTGTCGCACCATATGATATCCAGCAGACTTTTGCTGTGAGGCTAAGATCTCGACGGGGTCCCTAAGTAGCAATAACACGGGAACTTGAGGATAAAGTGATAGGATCAATGGCCAAAACTGCAAATCCCACGCATTCCATTTAATCAACAAATGCTGTTCAGGATGAAACAACTGACCTTGGGTATTAATGCAAAATATTAAAGCTGCGCGTCTTTCAGTGTCTGATAGGTTCCTATCCAATAGCACTTGAGTCAGCAAAGGCGATTCAGATAACGCCCTGCATTTAGATAACCCCGCAAAACTGCGCGACACTAAGGTAGAGCCACAGCGGGAGAGGTGAAAGATAAATCCGGCAGGCTGCACTTGTTCTACTAGTCCCGAAAGATTTGGCGCAGGTAAGAGAGCGGTTTTAGGTTTGATCAAGGCTGACAATAACTGACCCCGCACGGCAGAAATATGCTCAGAGTAGAAAAGATGAATCGGTTTTTCTGCGGCGGACATCCACTCTAATACTCTGCGTTTAGGGTCATAGTCTGCTGGCGCCCAAAACTGGCAGAAGAGTGAATAATCCGGCTCTATCCTTTGTCGATTACCTGTATGCAAGATGGCCAGTAACGTATCATCGCCACAATCTGGTAAGTGCCAAAAAAGCCGCAAATATTGGCAAAAGTTAGTGAGAGTCATAACCTTGCCAAGCTCCCTCAGGACGGTTGGATTATGAACTAACAACCAATAGCGTTGCTCCTGCTCTTTAAAATCAACCATTAGCAAGCCATAGGATAAAAGTTAATGTATTGCACCATACGCGGTAACGTCCCACGATTAGGACTGGCGCCGTGGGGCAAGGCATGGTGCCAAATGATTAAATCGCCCGCTTTAGCCGCGATTGGTTTAACTGGCCAGCGTGACCAATCCTGTTGCTGAAGCTCAATATCAGACTTGTTCTGTTCGAGAAGCCACTCCTCTATCTTGAGATGAAATCCGGGGACACAACAAAATGCACCTTGCTCGGCACTAGTATCGGTTAAATAAATTAACCCTTGAGTGCCAAACTCAACGGGTAGCTGCAGTGGCATATCCCAGTGCATATCTGGCCCGGGAAAACGCCAAGTTGGTGTTTCAGGTGGATTAAAGCTGACTCTATCGGTTGTCATAACTAAATCCGTTCGCTGCCATAGCTGTTCAAACACTTGACGGATTTGGGGGACTTGTCGATTCGCATCTAGTTGCGGATGGCGAAACAGTTGTAGCATTATTTTCTGCATAAACTCATGAGCTTGATACCAAGTGGCGGGATCTTGTTCATTGGCACCTAACTGCTGCCAAATAAAATCTCGAGTTGCGGCGCATTGCTCTACCGTGAGCACCTGCGGAATCACTAAGTAGCCTTCACTACGCCAAAAATTGAGTTGTGACTCGCTGAGTACTGCCGCCGGATTTGAGTCTTCAACCTCTGCTGAATTGAAGTCTTCGACTTCTGGTACAGTGACCGATGGCGTTAATCCATGGGAAATAGTGCTTAATTGCTGATTAATCGCAGCAATATCCGCAGCTGTCAGCTTGGCTATTTGCTGAATGTAAGCGACAAAAGCTGACTGATGGTCATGTTGATATAAGGCTCTCAAACCAGGCTCTAGCCCTATTCCACAAAGATCCAGCAAGGTTTTATCTAAGTGCCATTCATTAGCCAGTTCAATGAATGACTCCCCCCGTTTGCGTAGCTGTATCTTTTGCCAAAGCCGCTGCAAATGATAAATGCCTAAGCAGCTCAGATCGTCACTCGACACAAGCACAGGTTTTTGCGCTATAACATCAAACACAAAATCGGGATGAGCGCCCTGCTCATATCGGAAAGCCAGGCATGAAAGAGGCTTAAGCCAATGCTCGCGTCGATATCGAGGTAACGTGAGTTGAGATTGGTTTTCGCTCAACTTCGATTCACCATAAACTTGAATGCTGGTAGTAAACTTAAGTGTTACGGCACTCAGACTGAAATCGGGCAATAGTAATGTACCAGCCAAGAAGCTACGGTCTCCACTGGCAAGTAAGCGCGCAGTTTGCAGGTTGAGTGCAAACAAAGGTCCTAAATAATGCGTCTCCACAAAATCCTGCACAGTACGACACTCAAGCCAAGCGTCTAACTCAATATTTTGCGGGATGAGCACACCATCATCTGCAAGATACGCCTGTAAATGGGTAAAAATTTGCACTTGCGGCTCCTGTTGCAACAAGTGCTTCATGGTTTCGGAAAGAATCACATCAAACTTTACGACTGTATTTGGCTGCCAAAGCGTGGCATCCGCACAGACACTCTCCACCACACGATCAGCTAAATCAAAGTGTTCAATAAGTTTGGTGACTTTATCTAACGAGGCTTGATGAATGTCGAGCAAAGTCACTTGAATTTGACTCGCAGAAAATAACGGCAGCAGAGGTAATAATAACCAAGCAAAAGGCCCAGTCCCCGCATATAAGATGTTCACAATCTGCCCGGGATGAGCCTTTAGACGATCTTGTATTGCTTGATAAATCCCTTGTATAAAGACTCGACCCCGTTCGGGATCTTCGGCACACTGCGCCGCGGTAGTGAGTGACACCGCCTTACCAAAAGGCGTATGGCTCGCCTCAGTATCCAAAAAAGACTCGGGGTGTAACTCCACTGCTGCTATTTGGCACAACTGCTTCAGCATGGGATCGATGAGTCGTTTAGACTCCCCTGCTGAGGTTGACAGCAGTAGCGCATTAGCAAACTGAGTTAATACAGCTACATCCAAACTATGCCCTAATTCAAGCTCTGATCTTTGCAGCATCGATTAACTCCCTTAACCAAGTATTGACCTCGCAATCAATCACTAAATTGATCCGCGCATCCTGCCCTTTATTTTCAACCCAATGGACTTGGTCGGCATTGATATACCAAAGCTCTCCGGCCTGCATGGGTACACGTTTATCGTCCACGTAAAAATTGAGTTGCTCATTCGTTTGCAGTGGCAAATGTAATCTTGCCTCGCCTTGTTCTAGGCAGAGTCCTTGATCTCTATGGGGTTTGATTTCTGCCCCCGCATGTAAGCGCATCAAACGCACGGATTTCACTGGGCAGGCTAAGGATTGCAGAAAATGGCATAACGCAGGGCTCGATTCGAGTTGAGGCAAATCTTGCCAGTGCTGACCGGTAGAAATTGAGAAGGCTTGCAAGATAGGATGAGCACCGCGATACTCTGCAGCACAGCGTAAGACGAGAACATCCCAACCCCCCATATAATCACGCTGATTTACATGGGGTAACCAGTCTTGTTGCAGCAAAGCATTCAACTCTTGCTGTAAACTAAGGGAGTTTGAAACTTGAGCTAATAGGGCAAAAGAACAGATATCCATATCCAACCGCTTAATTTTCAGACTAAAAATAATTAATCATCCAAGACTAGCACAAAGATTTAAGCATACAAGTGACTCGAATCATCGTCATCACTGAGTATTACGCAGTGCAACAATCAATGCTAAGCGTGATTCAGTTTTGCAAAAATAGGAAATACCCATGTTTAACTGGAAGACTATCGATACGGTTCTGCTCGATATGGATGGCACCCTATTGGATTTGCACTTCGACAATCATTTTTGGCTGAATTTAGTACCGCAGGAATTGAGTCGACAACAAGGTGTGAGCCACAACGAAGCGCAGCAATTAGTTGTGAACGCCTATGAGAAAGTCGTAGGCACACTCGATTGGTACTGTCTCGATTATTGGCAGGAGCAGCTAAAACTCGACATTATGGGTTTGCATCGCACTTTGGTGGATCGCATTCAGCTGCGCCAAGACAGTATGCCGTTTTTGGCGGCCTTAGCCGCTGCGGGTAAACAGCGGATTTTGGTGACCAATGCCCACCCTAAGAGTCTCGCCCTAAAGCTTGAACATACCGAACTAGCAACAGGGCTCGATGCCATGATTTCCAGCCACGAGACGGGCTATCCCAAGGAACACCCACAATTTTGGCTGACCTTGTTTGAAAAGTTTCAACTTGAGCCGAGTCGCTGTCTCTTTATCGACGACAGCGAACCCATACTCAAGGCCGCTAAACTTGCCGGTGTGGGTCATCAATTAGGGATTGCTAACCCAGACAGTAAAAAGCCAGTCAAAGTCTTTCAAGATTTCCCCGCGATTACCGACTATCACTCGCTACTCAATGATCTAACACGATAAAAAGACAATAAAAAAGGCACCTAAGGTGCCTTCGTTTTCATTCATAGTGCAGATCTATCATCGCGCGCTGAAACAGCGCTATAGCCCAGGAATACGACCCTGATATATCACAGGGAAATAACCGTCGCTGCCGCGTTTGCCTAGCATACCCAGTGACTTACGCATATCTTCTGGTTGCTCAGCCGTTTCTTTAATCTTAGCTGCTACTTTGACCATATTGCCTTCGTCTAACTGCAAGGTGCCGACGATACCGAGCTGGTTTTTGGCTTCATCTGTGGCTAATTGCGCTTTGCCATCAACGCAACTCAGGCCGAGTTCGATATTACCTAGTGGATAATTGCCAAACTGGTTTTTAACGTTGGTTTGATTCAAAAACAGCTTACCAGACAACTGCTCGCACCAAGGTTTACCTTGCTCTAACGTCTCGACTAATAGGCTAACTTCACCGGATATTTCGGTTTTAAAGGGCAGTTTTGCATTGCCGAGTAAAAAGCTATCTGGCGCTTCGAAACGTAAACCCTGCGCACTTAAGCCGCCCATGGACCAAGAGATTAATCCTTTAGAGCTAACCGGCGTTGCACGGCTGCCCACTTGAAAATCAACTTTAACTTTACCTAACAACAAGGCCCAAGGGCTGAGATCCCAACGCACTTGTTCTAACTGGCGTTGCGGCATACTTAAGGTTTCTATGCTGCCAGACCAAATACTGCCGCTCACACCCGAAACACTGATATTGGCAGGTAATGGCGCTAACGCTATCGCAATCTTAGCGGGAAATAGAACGACTAAAAATACTAAATAAATCAGTACGCCTATGATGACTTTTTTTATCAAACTCACAGCTACACCTTAATTTATTGCGACAGTTGGATACGTCTGACTTTGACATAGCCAGGGGCATCGGCCTCTGCCAAATCAACACTTTCGAGTGAAAGTCCTTTTTTCTGCACTAACTCACTCAAATAACCTAACAAGGCATCAAAAGGAACATCGTCCATCCACACTTGGATCTTATCGCCTTGGGGCTGCATGCGAGTAATCACTAACCCATAATTGCCCGCAGTCTGGTTAACCACTGAGCTTAAACTGCCCGACATAGTCGGTTTAGCACCGTTCTGCTTCAAACCCGCAATTTTATTCGCCGTTTGTTTTACATAGTTCAACGTCTGTTGCTGTGCAGTGAGGTTACGTAATGCATCGGCTTCGGCAGTGGCGATTGGCGTCCAAATACCCCAATAAAAAATACCTATGACTAAGAATACCGAACCAAAACCGACTAACTGCTGCTCGCGCGATGCAAGCCCTTGCCACCAAGTCCGCAAATTATCCATCTTATTTGCTCCTCAAGGTTAAGGTACTGGTGACTTGATCTTCACCGCTGTTCATAGTGCCGCCGTCGAGTTGGAAACGACGCCCAACGATCTCTTTAAACTTCTCGATTTGCGCGTAGTTTTTCGCACTCACTTGCATGCGGATCTCGTTACGCGCGCTTTCGAATCTTAAGCTATTAGGTTTAAGTTCAGGTACTTGCTTAAAGGCATCCTGCAAACCATCGAGCATGGCAAAAAACTCGGCGCCACTGCCCTGTCCCTGCAATGCGCGTAATTGACTTTCCATCTGCGAACGCAGGTTAACAATGCGCGAATTCCCCGGCACCACTTGCTGATAAATGGATTCGCTCTGAGCTTTAAGATCGGCAATCTGACCATTGACTTGATGTATGGTCAGCCCTTTATTCACTAAGGCCAGCACACAAGCGATGGCGATAACGATGGCAGTGCTCTTCCACATCATCAACTGTTTGCTATATTCACGCTTAGGCGTGTAAACGCCGCTCAGTAAGTTCACTGGCGCATGCAAAATACCGCGGGCTAACACTAACATAGGTAGCTCAAGTGACTGCGGCTTAAGCTCAACACCTTCGAGTTGCATGTTGGTATAACTGGCGACAGACACTTCGCCCTGTGCGGGCCTAAGTTGCTCCAGCGCAATCGGTAACCAAGGCAAAGGTAAACTCTGGCCCGTGGCTAATCCGGTACGCAGTAATAGTTCATTACCAAAATTCATTGCCGCCCATTGGCACTCTTGCAATGGTAAGGCTAAGCAATCGGGTACGATGCGTTTCACTTTTAAACCCGCTTCGGTCAAACAACTCAGCCAAGTCTGCATTTGCTCATGGGCCACGGCGACCACGCTTAAGGCATCGCCATCACGCGGGCCGACGGTAAAATGCATGGCATCCACGTCCTCGGCTAAAGCTTCTTCGAGCATAAAGGGCAAGGCTTTCAAGGCTTGGCGTTGGCCTTTTTCGGGTAAATGCACGCTAGTGAGTGTCATTGCCGCGGCGGGCACTAACACATCGACGGGACGGTTACCCGCACGCTCAGTTAAGGTCGACAAACCTTGGGCATTGGCGAGCTCGCCAGAGGCGATAATTTCCTGTTCTTGCTCAGACCAAACGAGCCATGAGCATGCTTGCTCTGCTGTTCTGCCCAAGCGAATAAATAGCCGTTCACTCACAGTTTTTCTCCACCAGTCCCAGTCAAGAAAGCGTGACTGAGCTCGTTGCTATTATTTTTGTCCACCAGATTCTGCCGGGTGAGCACTTCCATTACTTCTGGCCACCAACATCAAGCCCTGCCGGGTGAGCACTGCCATTATTTTTGGCCACCAACATCAAACCCTGCCGGGTGAGCACTGCCATTATTTTTGTCCACCAACATCAACCCCTGACGTGTGAGCACTACCATTATTTTTGCCCACCAACATCAAACCCTGCCGGATGAGCACTTCCATTATTTTGGGCCACCAACATCAACCCCTGACGGGTGAGCACTGCCATTATTTTTGGCCACCAAACTGACGGGTGAGCACTTCCATTTTGTTGCCGCCGCCCTTTTTGAGCACGCTTTCCATTCTAAATACGGCGTTATCGACTTTCGCCCCCGAGGCCAACAGAAAATATTGGCTATCGATGACAAAACTCGACTTCATGGCACCTTCCCACTTGATCGAGCCCATAGATGAGCTTTCATAAAAATCTTCGATTTTGTCAAAACCATCGCCGGGACGTTGGTTGATGATACTTTCTGCTTCGCCGACCGAAATCTGATTATCGAGCATGCCAGCTAATAACGCCGCTTGCTCAACTTCTAAGGTATTGACGTTAAGCAATTGACTATCATTGCCTGGGATAACACAAACATAGGGCAAGAGTTTCAAATAGATATCTTGGGTGTATCCCATCACCGCCCGTAACTCACTGCGATGATTCATCAGCGTATTGGCCGCACGGTAAGGTACATTTCGCGCTTCGTATTCGGCATCTTCGGCACCATAAGGGCTGGCCGTGGTGTCATCGTCGATATAATCTTTTAAGGTCTGAGTCAGACGGTCCGCACTAAAGTCGTCCATCCCTAAGCTCACCAACAAAGCCTTATATTGCTTCGCCGCCAAGGGCAGCTTAGGTTGACCGTTTTCCACCTCTTTCGTGGTCGCCGACAAGGCGTTTAAATTAAAACAGGCGCGCATGTCAGTGATCTTGCCCGCGATTTCACCGTATTCCGCTGGAAACACTACATCGGCCATGGCCCAATATTGCTGCCTGTGGACTCGACCTTCAGAGTCATCTAAATCTTGTTTTAAAATCTTCTTCGCCAATTCTTCGGCGGAAATCGCATACCAATAAGCTTGATCGTACTGAGCCAAGTTTAAGGTTCGGCGCATGGACAACTGATTACGGCCAGTGATGTTTGTCGCGATGATCACCACCATAGCCACTATCAAGAGCACAACAATCAGTGCAACGCCGCGCTGTTTAGACCGAGATTGGGTTCTCATTCGCGGCCCTCTGCATCAGGATCACCGTCTCCGGTATCGCCAGAATCTGGGTCACCGGAACCATTGCCTGTTCCACTGCCATCGTCGTTTTTATCTTTGTTAGCATCGTCTGGATTTTCGTCTTTATTGTCTTCATCCTTGGACTTGTCTGGTGCGGCAGCACCTAGCGGCAGCAAGAACTTACGTTGGATCTTGCCTAAGCCTTCAATCTCAATTTCCATGGCGATCGCTTTAGGCAACTTAGTCGCCTCGACTTTGCGCTCCCATTTGTCATCCATAAAGAAGGAATATTCCACCGACAATACTTTATCTATGACCACTGTCTTAATCGGCTCGGCACCAAATTCAGGCTCAGGATAAGGAAAATACCAACGCTCCAGTCGCCCTTCGTGCACCACATACGCCACAGACTGTAAGCTGCCCCGCGGTAATAAACCGTCGGGATTTAACCAACCTAAACGGTAAAACACTAAGGCTTCTGATTCCGAGTCTAAGATATCATTGCCCGTTTGGAAGACGGTCGAACCTCGACCCCCTTCGAGTAATCTGGGTGTACGCGCCACCATTTGGGCGAGATCACGCTCAATCGCACCAAAGCCTTGCTGCAGGGCCTTAAGCCGAGTAGAGAAAGTGCGCGTCACTTCATCGTTAGTCAGCACAGTGCTGAGCACGGCATTAGAAGCCAAACCTATCATGGCGAAAATCGCGATGGCGATCAGCATTTCTAGCAGGGTAAATCCCCGCTGCACACTAGTCAGTTTTAAGGACATAACTGCTCACTTGTGCTGCAATACGCTGATATCGTTCATCTTCACTCACGCTAATCCGGATCATGCGAAAATTATCGTCCGTGGTTTTCACCACTTCTTTACGCCAATACCAATCCTTTCCTGCAAGTTCGACTTGGCCTTCTTTTTTACCGATTTCAGGAAACTGCGGCTCGAGTCTGGCATCAACCATCTGATTATCGGCCACCCACTGTGCCAAAGTACGCGATTCCAGAATTGGCATGTTGGCCATCTGCTCGCCCAAACTTTTAGTGATCGACACGGCCGCAATCGAAAACACGGCAAGGGCCACAATCACTTCGAGTAACGTCATGCCCTTAGCGCGTTTCATCGGGACGCCCTATGGTTAATCTGCCCAGCGCATCGCCGACCACTAACGCTTCGGCCTGCTGACCTTTGTCAGTTTTGGCGATAAACGTCAGCTCAAAAGCGCTCATTTCACCGCTCGGGAATAGCATGACCTGTGGCTCAGGATGTTTCTTCTTGTCATCGGCAGAGGGCTCAATCAGTGGTTCTTCAAACCAAGAATCGTCTTCTTCATCGTCTTGTACCAAAGGCAAACCATCAAGCACTAAGTTCATCACGACACCCGGCTCCATCTGCTTTTCAGACAAGAGCCTGTCTTTATCCAAAGGCTCCCACTTACCGTCTTTATAAAAAACAAACTGATAACTGGTTTTCTCAATCACAATCCCAATAAATTGGCCACTCAAAACGGTCTCATCGAGCACCATTTCAGTGGCAGCGATAAACTGCCGCGCCGTTCTATCTAAGGCCTGTTGTGGGCCCGAATTGCCGATAGACATAGTCACGGCCGCTGCCGTGAGTCCCATCAACAAGATCACTAGCATCACCTCCATTAAGGTGAAACCAGCGTGGCGCAGCTTTAACATCTTATTGGAAATTCTGTAAATTCCAGTTACCGATGTCATCTTCGGTACCTGGTTGACCATCTGGGCCTGCTGTGAATATATCTAGCTTGCCGTTTTCGCCAGGGCTGAGCAGCAAGTACTTATTGCGCCATGGATCTTCTGGCAGACGTTTTACATAACCATCTTCACGGTAATTACGTGGCTCAGGTGAAATCGTTGGCTTTTGCACTAAGGCTTCTAAACCTTGTTCGGTAGTTGGGTAGATGCCGTTATCTAACTTGTACATATCTAAGGCATTTTCGAGCGCGACTATGTCAGATACCGCTTTTTGTTGGTCAGCTTTATCTTTGTTACCCATTAAGTTAGGCACCACCATAGAGGCTAAAATCCCTAAAATAACGATAACTACCATCACTTCGAGTAAGGTAAAACCTTGATGTTTCTTGTTCATTTGCATCGACTACTTCTCCTAAAAAATCCTATGCCAATCGACTTGGTCATAATCCATAAATTCAAAAATTAACCGCTAATCAAGTTATTCAAGGCTAAGATTGGCTGCAGAATCGCCATCACGATAAACAGCACCACACACGCCATACTCACCACCAGCATAGGCTCAAACACCCCTAATGCTATGTTGACGTTTCCCTCGAATTCCCTGTCTTGGTTATCGGCTGCGCGTTCTAACATTTGCTCAAGCTGACCACTCTTTTCGCCCGAGGCAATCATGTATAACATCATTGCCGGAAACAACTTAGTATTAGTCAGTGCCGCACCTAAGCTAGTTCCTTCACGCACCCGCGCAGTCGCATCATCCACTGCGGCCCGTACTCGCACATTCTGCAATACTTCACTGGCGATACGCATACCGTCGAGCAAAGGCACAGAGCTTGCGGATAAGATACTTAAGGTCCGTGCAAAACGTGCCGTATTTAAGCCCTTACTCACGCGGCCCACAACCGGCATGCTCAATAGAAAATTGTCGTACTTCATTCGAAACGCAGGCGACTTTAACATACGCCGAAAGAGTGCGAACAGCATCACGAGGGCGATGACGACAAACACACCGTAGTTTTGTACAAAGTCAGAGGCCGAAATCAAGAAGCGTGTCGAAGCCGGTAACTCGGCGCCCATGTGTTCAAACTGCCCGACCACCTTAGGTACAACCGCCGCCAACAGGATGGAAATTACCCCAATCGCCACTGTGGTCAATACCGCAGGATAAATCATGGCTTGCGTCAACTTAGATTTAAGCTGTTGGCGTCGCTCTGTATAATCCGCCAGCCGATTGAGCACCACTTCTAAATGACCGGACTTTTCACCCGAGGCCACCATGGCACGGTATAAATCATCGAAAATGTGCGGAAATTCAGCCAAGGAATCGGCCAGACTGTAACCTTCAACCACCCGCGAACGTACCGCCATGATCATACTCGCAAGGCGATCTTTCTCGCATTGCTGACCAACGGCTTTAAGGGATTCTTCAATCGGTAAACCCGCGGCCACTAAGGTCGCGATTTGGCGGGTGATCAAGGCTAATTCAGCGACCGAGATACCCCGTTTGAAAAACGAAAAGCTGCTGCTCTTAGCTTTGGCTTCTTTTTCGGAAACAGGCAGAATTTCCAAGGGCATCATGCGCTGATCGCGCAACTGGCTGCGGGCGTGTCTGGCGGTATCCGCCTCGATTACGCCCTTAAGCTGCTTTCCCTTGGCATCCAGTGCCTTATATTCAAATGCTGGCATAAATTACTCCTCGCGAGTCACACGTAGCACTTCTTCGAGAGTGGTGATGCCCGCGAGCACTTTGCTCATGCCATCGTGACGAATGCTCGGCACAAACTGACGGATATACTTTTCGATAGCTAACTCACCGCGGCCGCCATGGATCAATTCGCGTACATTGTCATCAACCAGCAATAATTCATGAATACCGGTTCGACCACGGTAGCCATTGTTACCACAGGATTTACAACCATTGGCGCGGAAGATACGTCTGTCGTCATCGGCCGCTATGCCCAGTAACTCACGCTCACGTGCATCGGGCACATGCTCAATTTTACATTTTGGACAAAGGGTACGGATCAAACGTTGCGCCAACACACCGAGCAAACTCGATGATACAAGGAATGGCTCAACGCCCATGTCTTGCAAACGCGTAATTGCGCCAGAGGCCGTGTTGGTATGCAGGGTTGAAATCACCATGTGACCAGTCAGTGATGCTTGCACCGCAATTTGCGCGGTTTCGAGGTCACGGATTTCACCTATCATCACCACATCGGGATCTTGACGCAAAATCGCGCGCAGACCTCGAGCGAAAGTCATGTCAGCCTTAATGTTAACTTGAGTCTGGCCTATGCCGTCTAGCTCATATTCGATTGGGTCTTCCACGGTAAGTATGTTGGTGTCTTTAGAGTTAATCTCAGTCAAACCCGCATACAAGGTGGTACTTTTACCCGAGCCCGTTGGGCCAGTCACCAGAATAATACCGTGGGGGCGACGGATAAGATCTTCAAACTTAACCCGAATACTGTCGGTCATCCCCAATTGCTCTAAATCGAGGTTGCCAGTATTTTTATCCAGCAGACGCAGCACGACGCGCTCACCATGGCTCGATGGCATGGTCGATACCCGCACATCTACCGCACGACCAGCAATACGCAGGGAAATACGGCCATCTTGTGGTACACGTTTTTCGGCGATATCGAGGCGCGCCATCACCTTAATCCGCGACACTAACAGCGACGACAGCTTACGGTTTGGCTTAAGCACTTCCTTGAGCACACCATCGATACGGAAACGCACTATGAGCTGTTTCTCGTAGGTTTCGATGTGGATATCCGAGGCTTCTTCTTTAATCGCTTCAGATAACAAGGCATTAATCAGTTTGATGATAGGCGCGTCATCATCACCTTCGAGCAAGTCTTCGGTCTGCGGCAGTTCTTCGGCAAGGGTGAATAAATCCATCTCGTTGCCGATATCTTCCATCAACTGCTGCGCTTCAGACGAGTTCGCCTGATACGCTTGAGTGAGTTTGGCCTCAAACTTCGCGACTTCGAGCTTAACCAAAGGCAAATCAACACCCGAATAGCGCCGTGCTTCGAGCATGGCCGTTAACGGTGTTTTGCTGGTATAAAACAAGCTCAACTCGCCCGTTTCACCCGGCGCGAGCACCACATCGTGGCGATGGGCGAAGGCAAAAGGTAAGCGCTCTTTACTGCTCGAACGAAACACCTCATCACCTTCAGCTTCCAGACCTAGCTCATTGGAGACTTGGCTGAGGTCATCGACTTGGGATAATTGTATTTCACTCATTGGTTTTATCTTTATTCTTGTTTTCTTCCAGTGACTTTAAAGTCGGATCCGTTTGGCGCATCTGGGCATCTAAACCTTTGCCTTCTTTGTAACGCTCTAAAATCGCGTTAACTTCTGGCGGCAAATACTCTGATTGATTCCATTCTTCCAACACAGGCACTTTTGTATTTGGCATTAAGTTAACGCCACGCTCTTGCTGCTCAAGTTGTAATGCTCTGAAATAGTTATATTTACGCCCAGCAATCCCTTCCATTGTGATGCCATCACGGATAATGGTTGGTTTGATGAAGATCATCAGGTTTTTCTTGGTCTTTTTGCTCGAAGAAGATTTGAATAAATGTCCCAAAATAGGAATGTCACCCAAGAAAGGCACTTTTTGCACACTTTCTTGCACTTCTTCGTTGATCAAGCCCCCCAGAACCACAATTTGCCCTGAATCAGCCATAACGGTAGTGGTTAAACGGCGTGTCGCAAAGGAAATATCTACACCTGTATTACCGTTAACTCCTGATACTTCCTGCTCAATCGTCAGCTTAACCGCATTGCCTTCGTTGATCTGCGGCACCACTTTCAACTTAACCCCAACCTCTTTACGTTCAACGGTTTGGAATGGGTTGCTATTGTTAGAGCTGGCGGTAGAGCCCGTCAGAATAGGCACTTCATCACCGACGATGAAAGATGCTTCTTGGTTATCTAAGGTAGTAATAGAAGGTGTCGCCAGTACGTTTGAGTTAGTGTCACTGGATACGGCTTGGATCAGCGCACCAAAGTCACCCATGGCCACACCCCATGCCATACCGTTCACTTTACCTAAAGCTTGTGCAAGTAAGGTAACATCGCCCTTAGTACTCGGGTTTTGACCTATCACCTGACCAGTACTCGGGTTAGTGATGAATGTGCCTTCTTTATCTTGCGCCTGCCATACACCAGCGCCAATCTCACCAATGGTTGGGCCTAAGTTATTAAACTGAGTGCCACCACCCGCTTTCGCCGCCCATTGCACCCCAAAGCCGACACTGTCGCCTTCGGCAACTTCGACAATAATGGCCTCTACGAGTACCTGAGCACGGCGGATGTCGAGCTGATTAATCACGCTCTCAATGGTGCGCATTTGATCGGGCTCGGCGCTGATCACTAAGGCATTGGTTTCAGTATGCGCCATGATATTGATTTCATTACGGCGTTTACCACCAGCAGCCTGAGCGCTTGGGTCTTTATCACCCTCTAATTTTTGGGCAAACCCTGTCAGCACTTCAACTAAATCTTCGGCCTTGGCATAACGTAAGTAACGCACCTTAGTGTTGCCTGTGCTGGCTTGCTCGGCATCGAGACGATGAATAAGTTCGACCACACGTTGGCGACTCTTTTCATCACCGCTAACAACCACAGCGTTGATGCGTTCGTCGGCAACCACTTTTGGCGCTTGGCCTGGCAATTGAGCTTGGTTAGCCGTGGCACGGTAAAGGGTATCGATAATTCGTACCATTTCCCCCGCAGAAGCGTATTCGAGCGGCACGACTTGCACCGAGGTATCGCCTTGCTTATCTACGCGGCGGACAATTTCAACCAACTTATTCACCACGGCAGCACGGCCAGACAACATCAAGACGTTGGAGGGATCGTAGTTCACTACGTTACCGCCACCCGCGTTATCATTTAATTGGCGTAACAGCGGAGCTAATTGCTTGGCCTCAGTGTTATACAGCGCCACGATACGCGTGACCATCTCATCGCCTATCCCAGGTTCGGCATCATTAGCCACTCGGATTGCTGCAGTTTTGGCGTCTTTGTCTTTGATGACTTTGATGACGTTATTTTCCATCTCGACGATGGCATAACCGTAGACTTGTAAGACGTTGAGGAAGAACTGGTAATACTGTTCATCGTTCAGCAGATCATAACTGCGAACGTTGATTTTACCGCGGATCGTCGGGTCGACTATGATGGTCTTGTTCAAGTTTTTACCAACTATGTTGATAAACTCTTGAATATCCGTGCCCTTAAAGTTGGCCGCATACTGTTCAGACCAAGCGAATTGGGAGGAGAACATGGCTGCACCCGCAACAATCCCTGCAATCAGCTTGCGTCGAATCCTTTTGTTATTCATTCTTTTTCTTTCCTCTAACGCGTGTTATTGCGGCAAACTAAACATGATTTCAACCAATTGTCCTTCCCGTTCAACCATAATAGAAACTTCGGTTAACTCGGATAATTGGCTCATCATTTCTAACGCCTGACTCATTACGGTCAAGTCGTATCCATTAATCGATTTGGCTAAATCATTGGCTTTAAAACCCGCCTGCTTGAACAAATTGGCGTCTTTACCCGGATTCAAACGATAACCCGCCACAGAATCACCCTGTCTCACGGGTGAAATGGCAATGTAATCGGTGATCTTACTGGGGTCGGCTAACAATTCGGTGCGGGATTCGGCGAGTTCTTGGGAAATATCGGCATTGTTACGTTGATCAACACGGCTCACTGCCGAGCCAGCCTTATTACTTTTAGCTTGTTGTAACTGCTGATTGGCTGGGCTTTGGCTGGTGTACACTAAGCCATCGAGCATTAAGGTCTCGTAACGGCCAGCGTTAGTGATGATGATGCGGTCGGCATAAACTTCTTTGAGTGATGCAGAAGTGCCCTTGATCTTATCACCTAAACTGTAGGTTTCTTGGCTGCCACTAGATTCAATAATCGCTAAGCCTTTTTGGTCGGCCGTCGATGCGACAACCCCAGTCAGCTGAATTGAAAGTGTAGTCTTAGGTGCGTCGGTCACAGTCTCAACGACTTCGACTTTAGGTTTATCAGATGTCGCATCCGCCTTACCAAAGAGTCCAAGCTGCTGCAGACCTGCGAGATCAACCTGACCAGCACCTTTGCCATTCACGCTTACGGGCGTTGGGGACCAAGCACTGGCAGATGAGTGAGTAGGCACTAATTTCCATGTAATTTGCGCAGCTAACAACATGATCACAATAAAGCCCAACCAGAAGACAATCCGGCTTAGGAGTTTATGGGGCATGCCAATGGCTTTTGCGATAACTTTATCTAATAAATCCATATTTTATGTGGACCCTCGATACAGGTCTCTGTTCTGATTATAATAATTAGGCAATAACCGCCTCATGCTAACCTAGGCTGCATTTGGCAACAAGCCCATAACAGCATTCAAATTGGCGAAAATAGGCCAATTATGCTAACTTTTCCCGCCACAAAAGGGTGTGAAGCACGCCACCCTTTAACATAATAGAAATGCACTTCACGCATTTTCTTGCTCGGCATGTGAACTCATCGATCTTTTAGCTGGAGACACTATGACGCAAAGTCAAAGCGACAAAACAGACATTCGACTCGATAAGTGGCTTTGGGCTGCACGTTTCTATAAAACCCGTGCCATCGCCAAAGAAATGATTAACGGCGGCAAAGTACATTACAACGGCCAGCGCGCCAAATCTAGTAGGAATGCCGAGATAGGCGCCGTCCTTAAGATACGCCAAGGATATGACGATAAAGAGATCGTCATAAAAAAATTATCGCAATTACGCCAAAGTGGTGCGATTGCACAAGAATTGTACGAAGAAACCGCGACTAGTCTGGCTAAACGGGCCATTAATGCTGAGCAACGACGTCTCCACATGCTCAATAACCCGATACCCGATCAGAAACCAGATAAAAAGCAACGACGCCAGCTCATGCGCTTTAAAGACCTTTAACAGTGAGATACACGATGAACCAAGATACTTTACACCGCTACTTGTTCGACAATGCCGATGTGCGTGGTGAACTGGTGCAGTTACAAGACAGCTATCAACAAGTGATCAGCGCCCAAGAATATCCAGCCGTACTGCAAGTGCTGTTGGGTGAATTAATGGCGGCCACCTCGCTATTAACCGCGACATTAAAATTTAGCGGCGATATCAGCGTGCAGTTACAGGGCAACGGCCCTGTTTCTTTAGCGGTGATCAACGGTAACAATCTACAAGAGTTACGCGGTGTGGCTCGCTGGAATGCTGAACTTGCCGATGATGCTAGCCTTACCGATCTGTTCGGTCAGGGCTATATGGTCATCACCTTAACACCCGATGAAGGTGAGCGCTACCAAGGTGTGGTCGCACTGGACAAGCCAACACTTGCGGCCTGTGTTGAAGAATACTTCAATCAATCTGAACAGTTACCAACAGGCATTTGGTTATTTGCCGACGGCAAACAAGCGGCGGGCATGTTCCTACAAATTCTGCCAAGCCAGCAAGATCACAACGCCGACTTCGAACACTTGAGCCAACTAACGTCGACCATCAAGGCCGAAGAGTTATTCACTCTTGATGCAGAAAGCGTATTACATCGCCTCTATCATCAGGAAGAAGTGCGCCTATTCGATCCTATCGATGTGAGCTTTAAGTGTACTTGCTCCCATGAACGCAGTGCCGGCGCGATCAAGACCTTAGATCAAGCGGAAATCGAAGCCATTCTCGCCGAAGACGGCAAGATTGAAATGGGCTGCGAATATTGCCACGCAAAATACATTTTTGATGCCATAGACGTAGCGGCATTATTTGCGAACGGTCAGTCATCCGCGACTCAGCAATAATCACTTAACCGGTTCATCAAAGCTAAACAATATGGGCGCCCGATTAGGCGCCCATTTTTTATTCATCCCCACAATCCCCTCACACATTGCACTCGGCTTAGGCTACAATCGCCTCACTTTGTTACCTAGCACGACTTAGGTGATAAATAAAACAAAATCGGCAGACGATCGATAACAAAAATAACCTTACAAATCAAATGGAGACCTCACTATGGCGGATGGATTAAACCGCGTTCACTTTAACCCCTCAACAGCACAACTTGTCGAATTTGCCCTGCTACGCGGCGAAGGTGAATTGACAGCCAATGGCGCATTAGTCGCTAAAACAGGCGCTCGCAGTGGTCGCTCACCCGGCGATCGCTTTATCGTAAGAGAACCCAGCTCAAAAGCAGACATCGAATGGGGCCCAGTCAATCAAGCTTTCGATCCCGGTGCTTTTGAAGGTTTATGGGCGCGGGTAGAAGCTTACCTAGCCGATAAAGAACTGTTTGTATCTGACCTCGAAGTCGGTGCCGATACTGAGCATTACCAACCAGTACGTGTCACCACGCAATACGCTTGGCACCAACTGTTCGCCCGCAACCTTTTTATCATCCCAGAAGAATTTAACCGTAAAGACAAGCCAGTGTGGCAGATCATCAATGCCCCTGACTTTGTTTGCGATCCCGCGCGTGATGGGACTAACTCAGATGCAGCGGTGATTTTAAACTTCGCCGAACGTAAAGTGCTGCTAGCTGGCCTGAAATACGCTGGCGAAATGAAAAAATCTATGTTTTCTGTACAAAACTTCCTGCTGCCAGCCCAAGGCGTGCTACCTATGCACTGCTCGGCTAACGTAGGTAAAGATGGCGACACTACGCTATTTTTCGGTTTATCTGGCACAGGTAAAACCACACTCTCTGCCGATCCAAAACGCTTCCTGATCGGTGACGATGAACACGGCTGGGCACCTGGCGGCGTATTCAATATTGAAGGCGGTTGCTACGCCAAATGTATCGATTTAAGCCAGAAGAATGAACCTGTTATTTGGGATGCGATTCGTTTCGGCACTGTACTTGAAAACGTCGTAATGGACGAACACCGCGTACCCAACTACAAAGACAGCAGCCTGACGGAAAACACCCGCGCGGCGTATCCGCTGGAGCACATCGCCCAACGTAAAGAAGACAACTGCGGCGCCGAGCCACATGCCGTTGTGTTCTTAACCTGCGACGTATCTGGCGTATTACCACCAGTTTCTATCCTGACCAAAGAACAAGCGGCATACCACTTCTTGTCTGGCTACACAGCTAAAGTGGGTTCGACTGAAATCGGCTCAACCTCAGCGATCCAATCGACCTTCTCAACCTGCTTCGGTGCACCTTTCTTCCCACGCCCTGCTGGCGTGTACGCAGAACTGTTAATGAAGCGCATTGAGTCCTTCGGTAGCCAAGTGTACTTAGTCAACACCGGCTGGACTGGCGGCCCACACGGTGTGGGTAAACGTTTTGACATCCCCACCACTCGCGCCATCGTCGATGCGATTGTCAGCGGTGAATTGAAAGATGTGGAAACCGTCCACTTAGACACATTGAACCTCGCCGTTCCTGTGGCAGTCACTGGCGTAGACAGCAACTTACTCAACCCAATCAACACTTGGGGCGATAAAACGCTATACGCCGAATATGCCCAGAAACTGGCCGAAGCTTTCACTAAAAACTTCGCTAAGTATCAAGTATCAGACGCTATCCGCAACGCTGGTCCAAAGGCATAAGCGCTTAAGCATTAAGCCATAGCCTTACTTGTAAAAAGCGCCGACCCAGCAATGAGTCGGCGCTTTTTATTGTCGTGCCAAAGGCAAATACTTAGTCTTGATGCTATTAAGATCCCACAGAGTCAATGCTGCACGACCATTTAAAGCTCAGCGACTCCCTCATTAAAGATGGATGGACGCTTAATATCTCCCAACGGCATCATTGCGACGGCAACTATATTGGTGGGCATCCGAATGAAATTTATATAGCAGATGTTGCAACAGCCCCAAAAATCACAATTCATCAATCCGGCAGCTAAAATCGCACCATTAAATAAACTTTATTCATTTTTAAGCCAATAAATTTAAGCATTCCTCATTTAACACTTATGTGATTTAGACTTTGGTTATTTTGAAACCAAGGTTGGTAATGTTTCACAATCCCCAGCTATGCAATTGTGGTACTTTAGCCGGACAAAAAAAGTGTTGGGCATTGGCTTTTAGCCTAGAGTAAGCCTTAATCACTAAGGTTTACGGCATCTAGATTCAAATCGCCTACATCACACAAAATGCTGCGGCAACTGGGGAGTTTCGCAAGAATGAAGAGCAAGAGTTTATTAGGCAATATTGGTGTGCAAGTGGTTATTGCCATGATTATCGGCGCGCTAGTCGGTTTTATCATGGGCGAGAGTGCAAGCGTGTTTGCACCACTCGGAACCATTTTTATCCATTTAATCAAAATGCTAGTGATCCCACTAGTGTTAGTTTCTATCATCAGCGGCGCGGCGAGCTTAGGCGATAGCCCATCGGCGGGTAAGATTGGCATCGGCACTTTCGGCTTCTTTATCGTGACATCTGGCATCGCCGTGGTGCTGGCGTTGGTGATGGGAAATCTGTTCCAACCGGGCGCGGGTGTGGATTTCACTGCCCACAGCAGCTCAGATTTGATGGAAGTAACCAAGGAACACGGCGCATTGCCTGGGGTGATGGATACCTTTATCGGTATGATCCCAACCAATGTGTTCGAATCGCTGAACGGCGGTAACATCTTACAAATCTTAGTCTTTAGTATCTTTTTCGGTATCGCACTGACGAAGGTTAAAGGCGATGGCGCTAAGCCAATTTTGGCCGCACTCAACACTGTCGTCGACGCCTTTGTATGGATGATCAACTGCGTGATGATCATTGCGCCTATCGGTGTATTTGGTTTGATGGCCGATTCCGTGGGCACCTTCGGTTTCGATGCGTTAGAAGTGGTATTTAAGTTATTCGCCGTGTTTGTGGCCGCGATTCTGATCTACGGTTTTATCTTCTTCCCATTGGTAGTGCAGCTCTTCTCAAGAGTGTCGGCACGCCAGTTTATTTCGGCAATGAAGAAACCACAGGTGATGGCGTTATCGACCGCCTCGTCAATGGCGACGCTGCCGGTGAATATGGAAACCTGCGAAGAAGATCTTAAAGTCTCTAAAGCAACCACAGCCTTCGTGCTGCCGTTAGGCGCCACGATCAATATGAGCGGCAACGCGATTTATTATGGTTTAGTGGCCATGTTCTTCGCCCAAATGTATAACGTCGACCTGTCGATGACGGCCTATGCAGCCATTATCTTCACTTCGACCTTAGGCGCAATTGGTCAAGCGGGTGTGCCCGGTCCGTCTTTCTTAGTGGTGGCAGTGCTGTTAGCGGCTGGCATCCCTATCGATGGTTTACCTTTACTGTTTGCCTTAGATCGAGTGTTTGACATGATCCGCACCGCACTTAATATCACTGGCGATGCGGCTTGTGCCTTGATCATGGATAAGTACACAGAAGTTGAAGTTAAAGCGGATAGCGAGCACAGCTTAAGCTAGCAAATACAGTACTCAACGCTTCAAATACCGGCTTGAATAGGCAAGGCTTATTCAAGCCTTTTTTATGCCTACTGCACGGCATAACACCCCGCTTCTGCACACGACTGTTCAGCCAATCCAATTCAAATATCTGAATTTAAATGTGATCTCTCCCGCGCTATCCACTAAGCTCAATTTGCTAGATTTCGCAATTTGCATTTCTTTCTGGCGCAATAGCCGCAAGTGACACGGTTTTTCTGCGATACTGGCTCTACGTAATGTCGCTTGGCTAACGCCCAAAGGAATTCTGCCCTATGTCTGTATTTGCCCCAGCCACACCCTTTGCCGACTTTATCTATCGTCATTTCCGTTCAGTCCACGCCTTAAAACTCGGTTTAGCCCTGCTCGTTGCTGTCACTATTAATGCTATTTGGGCGCCGCCGCATTTTATTTGGAGCATGGTGACGATTGTTGTCATCATGATGAGTCTGCCGCAGGTCGGCGGCGCGATTGAAAAGTCACTTCAAAGAGCGATAGGTACCTGTTTGGGCTCAGCTTATGGGGTGATGCTGGTTGCCACAGTTGACAGTTATTGGCTGATCATGAGCCTGCTGATCTTGGCCGTCAGTTTGATTTGTTTTATCTCGGCCGGACGCTACAGCTACGCCTATTTAGTGTCAGGATTTACCATCATCATAGTGGTCGGCGATGCAAATCACGACACCTCCGAGGCACTGTGGCGCACGGCCAATATACTTTCTGGCTGCGTGATCGCTATTTTGGTCTCGCTGTTTATTTTTCCCATCAAAGCCAAACAAGATTGGCGCTCTCAACTCACTCATGCCATCGACAATATGGCCGAAGTACTAGCCCAGCATCTTAAGGCGCCCGCTAATCACGACCTCGATTTTCGCGCCAAACTCGAAGCCGCGATGAAAGCCGTACTCACCCAGAAGAAGCTGTTTTTCTCCTTAGAATGGGAAAGTAAAACCCTCAAAAAACACAAAGTACTGTTGTCGCAACTTGCCAATAAACAAGTGCGGCTAATCACCTTGCTCGAACTCTTGCCCTTAACCCGCTGGCAGGAAGAAGACAAAGACGCCTATCTGCAGATTAATGCGGTTGCCTCTGAGCTCGCCTTTTATTTACAACAGCTTGCAGAGTTTTTAGCGGGTAAAGCTCAACAATTACCGACCTTGCCGGAATGCTTAGAACAAGAGTTACAACACAGACTCCAGCTTTCGCTAGCCTCAGCCCCTATAACATCGACAATCGAGACATCAACAACCACGGCATCAACAACCGATTCAAATGCCGCCGCAACCAACGGCGAAGTCCCGCAGGGATTTGCGCTCACAGGATATAGCTGGCTTATTTATCAGCTCGCCATTGCCGTCGAAGCGCTTTACGAAGACATCGCCATTATCGAAATTGCCTATAACAAGCAGCCCGCATCGCAGATAACGTCCGGCAAAGCGGATTAGACTATTCGGACTTCTCATTCAGGGCTTTATACCAATCGTATCCACCGTCTGAATGCCAGATAAACCCTTGGCCGCCCTTGCGTTAACGGGGCGTTTAATGAAAAGATACCGTCCTAATAAAAACTCGATATATGGACTCTTTTCATGCGCTTATTTTCCCTCTCCGTTATCGCCATTGCCTGCCTTTCTGCGGGCAGTCTCTACACTGTCGATGCTGTTGCCAACGATGCAAAAACCTTAGATCAACCATCTACAGCTTTGCCAACCTCAACGCCAGTCGCTGCGGCGCAAACCGTCACCAACAAAACGCCAGTTGAAACCCCAGTAGCAACAGCGCCACAGGATGTAAGTCCAGCTGCGAATACCCAAGCAACCGAACCCGCTGCGACTGTCACAACCGATGCCACAACTGTAGCGCCAGAGCCCGCGCCGATCCCTGAGCGAGCCAACACCTTTGTCAACGATGCCATTTTACCGCCCAGCATCACTTGGCATGGCGCCAGCGAATCGCTCATGTTGAGTGTCGATAACGAGTGGGCGACGCCGTTTGAGCAAAGTAGTGGCATTGAGAGCCCAAGCTACGATGCCACTATCGCTTGGCTCGACAAACTTGCGGGCGAGTCAGATAAATTACAAAAGGTGAGCTTAGGTAAAAGTCCACAGGGGCGCGATATTTGGATGTATATCGCCAGCAGTGAAGGCATTAATGAGTCGGCGCGCCTCAAGCAAAACACTAAGCCAACGGTTTTAGTGCAGGCGGGGATTCATGCCGGAGAAATCGACGGTAAAGATGCCGGCATGATGCTGCTACGCGACATCATCAAGGGCGATAAAAGCACCCTGCTGGATAAAGCCAACCTCTTGTTTGTGCCTATGTTTAGTGTCGATGCCCATGAGCGCAGCGGCGAATTTAATCGCGTGAATCAACGTGGCCCTGTGAATATGGGCTGGCGCACTACGGCAAATAATCTCAACCTTAACCGCGATTATGCCAAGGCCGATACCTTAGAAATGCAGCACATGTTGCGCGCAATCAACGTGTGGCAGCCAGATTTGTATATTGATGTGCATGTCACCGACGGCATCGATTACCAATACGATGTCACCTTTGGTTATAACCTCGCCCAAGGGTTAAGCCCAGCCAGTTACCGCTGGCTCGAAAACAGCTACAGACCCGCAGTTGAAGCAGCATTAACCGAGCAAGGCCATATTCCCGGCCCGCTGATTTTTGCCGTGGATAACGCCGATATCACCAAAGGTATGTCGCTGTGGAATCCAAGCCCGCGCTTCTCTAACGGTTATGGCGATGCGCGCCATTTACCCACTATTTTGATAGAAAACCATAGCTTAAAACCCTTTTCGCAAAGGGTGCTCGGCACCTATGTGATGCTGGAGCAAACCCTCAAAACCGTGGGCGAACAGGCGACTAAACTGAAGAGTGCGATTCAGGAAGATAAGTACCGCGCTTCGCCGCTGATTACATTAACGTGGAAATCGGCACCGCTCGCAAAAGGTTGGGACTTTAAGGGTATAGATTACCAGCTAGAGCAGAGTCCGATTAGCGGCACAGAGGTGGTGCGCTGGAACGGTCAACCTAAGCTGTACCCAAATCTGCCTGTGCTCGCTGAGACTGTACCCGATATTAAAGTCACTCGTCCGAGCGCTTACTATATTCCGGCGCAATGGACGCAAGTGATTGATCGTTTGAATATACACGGCATTCGTATGACGCGCCTGACCAAACCGACAGAGCTTAAATTACAGCAATATAAACTCAGTAATCCCGTGTTTAACACTAAGGATTTTGAGGGCCGTCAAACGGTCAAAGCCGAGTCAGAGTTGACGAAAGTCAGCACCACTCTGCCCGCTGGCACCATTAAAATCAGCACAGATCAACCGCTGGGCGATCTGGCTGTTTTACTGCTAGAGCCGCAATCGCCAGATTCTTTGCTGCAATGGGGTTTCTTCAATCCTATCTTCACCCGCACTGAATACATTGAAGATTATGCGGTTGAACCGCTAGCAGCCAAGATGCTAAAAGATGATCCTAAGCTGCAGGCTGAGTTCGATAAAGCACTGACCAACGCCGAATTTGCCGCCGATCCCGAGGCACGCCTACGCTGGTTCTATGAACGCAGCCCTTACTACGATAACCGTTACCTTAAGTATCCGGTTTACCGTAGTCGTTAATCTTCGCCATAAAAACGCCATTAATTACAAAGACTTACGCGCGCTAACGCTATACGCTAAGGGCACATTCTGCCCTTGGTGTGTTAACACATAACGGCCATCGGTTTGCGCTTCGAGCCCTTCGAAACAGTTGTACGGGCTAAAATCGAATTCGTGGAAAAACTCCAACACTAAGCCCGCCTGCAATAACGCATTGATCACTTCCGATAGACTGTGTGACCAACACATTAAGGTTTGCTGTTCATCATCGGTATTTTCGGTATAAGTGCCCTCCAGCTCTATGTCTGGCTCACCCCGATTAAAATAGCTATAACCATCGAACAACTGCTGCGCCGGATGAAATTCAGCCATATAGAACTGTCCGCCGGGCTTTAAACAGTCGGCAACCGTCTGTGCCCACAGGGTTAAATCCGGCAACCACACAATGGCACCATAAGACGTAAACACAATATCTTGCGGCTCAACCTTACCCGCCACACTGTAAACATCGCTACAGATAAACTCGGCGGACAATTGTGTCTGCTGCGCCAGCTTTTGTGCTTCTTCAATCGCCACTTCAGACAAATCGACGCCTGTAACTCTGGCACCCATGCGCGCCCACGACAGGGTATCTAAGCCAAAATGACATTGCAGATGCAGCAAACTTTTCCCCGCCACATCAAGCTCGCTCAGCTCAATTTCCCGTAATGAGCTATTCCCACGCAGGAAGCCCGCCACATCATAAAAATCCGAAGTTAAATGTACCCGAGTGCGCGCATCCCAAGCCGTTTTGTTCGTCGTTAAATAATCCATCTGCATCCCTTCTTATGTTTTTTGTCTTGTCTGTATGTTTGCCCAGCCAGACCTATGAGGCTCAAGCTAACTTAATAAATGAGCAATTTCACTAATCTGTGAGTAAATCACTCATTTGGCGGACATGTCCGCACCGCAAAGCACGGACACTTTTAGTTTAAACATTTGATTATAAATGAAACTTAAAATTGGCATGGGCTGTGCAATGTCTTATCCATCGCCAGACTACTCTGCACTCACCCGAAAAACGAGTGCCAGATAAACAAGGAAGCTAACATGTCACTACGCCCATTTATATTCACCCTCGCTTTTATATTGGTGTTTACCGCAGGGGTATCGCTCACTGGCTGCATTATTAATGTCAACGCCGCTGGCATGCCCGATTTAGACCACCAGCAACGCGAACTCACACTCGATAGCCAAGACTTACAAGGTCTGATTGCCGAAACAGGTGCGGGCAGTCTCGAGATTATCGGTGTAGAAGGCCTAACTCAAATTAAACTCGTCGCTGATATCTATAGCAATAAAGACAGCAACGACAGCAACGACAGCAACGACAGCAAACTCATTCTCACCCTTGAGAAAAAGGCCAACAAGGCCAAGCTCAAAGCCGATTTTGAACAAAGCGGTTTTAATAATTACTCGCCCTATATCGACCTAAAACTGCAAGTACCTGCGAATTTAGCACTGGATATCGATGACGGCTCAGGTGCCATTTTGATCAGCAAGATGACAGCAGATATCAATGTCAAAGACGGTTCAGGCGAACTCATCATCAACGGCGGTAACAATGTCAGCATTGATGATGGCTCAGGTGATATTGAAGTCAGTCAAATCAACGGCAACCTAACCGTTGAAGATGGCTCTGGTGCCATCAAGGTGACTGATGTTCGCGGCAATATCGCTATCGATGACGGTTCAGGCAACATCGAAGTCGCCAATGTGCAAAGTGCTGTGACCATCACAGATGGCTCAGGCGACATTAATGTGTTTAACACTAAGGGATTAACGATTCTTGCGGCAGGTTCTGGCGATGTGAAATTTAACAAAATCGACGGCCCAGTAAGCATGGAATAACGCGCTATTTTGCCACCCTACACCCAAAGGTTTTACCCACTTCCCGGCGTAGAGACTGATGTTGCAAAGGTTCCCAGCCAAGATGTCAGTCTTCTACCCACCCTTTTAAGCTTGTGCCCGACTTATGCATTTATGCCACTAACCCCTTGTAGTGGCATTTTTTTATACCGAAATTAAGCTTGAGTTTGCAGAAATGATGTTGATTTTATTCAGACCGTTACGCTTTAACCTTGTGGATTTGCTAAGATTGTCAGCCTTCCCACTTCGATAGTCGAAAAGTCACACTGTATTGCCAGTAAGGTCGAGAATATGGATCAATTTTCGGAATACCAAAAAGCAATTGAAGCGCTTTCTCTATCGGATAATCCCAGACAGATAATGGAAGAACTTGGGGATATTTGCTTTGATGGCGAATCTTTGTATCACAATGGCAATAAAGCCCTAGCCACACATATTTTCAAGCATATTTACGCCTTAGATGCGCACTCAGACTATTTCTCACACGCCAGAACTGTCGCAAAAGCCTTTCTTATAACCTTGGAAGAAATTCCCACGATCTCCCTAGAAGAGGTTATTTTACAGATAAAGCATGAGCATGCTTCATTAGCGGCACATCAATTGAATCTCCTGATTGCAAAACGCATTTTTAGGGAGTTTAGTCACCACCAAGACGCTATCCACATCACAATGCACTACCTCACCAAAGCCGAAGCACTCGCACCGCTGAGCAAGAGTGACCTTCGCCTTAAAGCTTTAGCAAGCTCAAATAAGCGTGAGTAAAGGGATAGTGCGACAGAATAAATCATCAGAATTTAGAGCCGCTTCTCAAAAGAAATGCAAAAATATACCGGAAGAGATCAACGTTCTGAATTCGACAACCCAATTTTAATTAAGTGATAATATGGACATTTCATCTTTTAAGAAATATATAAAGTTAGCACCAGAAAATGTTTCAGAATGGCAGAGATGGGAAAATTCATTGCCTACCTTCGATTCTATATTACCAATATTGGATTATGTATATAACTCTGAGTGGCAGCGAGATGATTGGAAAGCCATAATGGCATTCATTCGGAAAGGTTATGTTGAGCAAAATAAATCATCTGAGTTGGTTGACGGAATTAAGCATGTAAATATATTCAACTCCAAGGTTATTAATGTAAAAGTTGATGCCGCAATTTCATTAAACTGCTCCATCGTTCGTTCATTAGAGTCAATTAATTTATGCTCAGATTCAGTGGAATCATTAAGTGTGTCCCATGCAAGCAAACTCTCTGAAATTACCGGAAACACACAGAGTTTAAGTTACTTATCATTAAATAAATGTCAAAAGTTAGATTTTGGTTCTATCATTTCAACGCTTGAAAGCGTAAAAATTTTAGACCTTAGCGGGAATCCACAGTTGTCCAGTATTGATGAGTTGCGTGGAAATAAAAATATTTTTGCGTTATATCTTGTTGAAACAAATGTCATTAAGACTAAAGAAACTATCGATATTTTGGCTTCGATACCAAACTTGAAAAAACTTTGGATTAAAGCAAACAAAAAGGAGTTGGAACTTTTGAGAGAAGCCCTACCAGAGATTGTAAATTAAGCATAGAAAAAGACCGGACATGTAGTTCGAGAGAAGTTTATCGAGAAACCCACTGTTGAATTTGGATATGTTCATGCAAATAAGATACTCAGAGGTTAGCGGGATTAAGCACTGTCATGGAAGTGACCGTCCGTGACATGGATGTCACGATCGAGCATACAGGGACGTACTTGCTGCGAGTCACTGGAATGACAGAGCTTAATCATTGTATAAAAATACCAATGACTTAATAGGATTTTGCTCTTTTATATCGCACTATGTTCGACAGACTCAATCAACGCCAGCTTTTGACTGCGACTCAGCTTTTTAACTGCGATCTCACGGCGCAGTGCATCGCCGTGACTGCCAACCTGCTCTTGATACATCAGTGTTAATGGACCTTTACCGCGCAGATACTTAGCGGATTTGATGCCACCCGACTGATGCTCGCTAAAGCGTCGTGTGACATCTGTGGTGACGCCTGTGTATAAATGCCCGTTGGCGCAGCGGACTAGATACAAATACCAAAGGGCAGATTCGGTCACTTGCGAATGACCTACTTCGCCATGCCTAACAGACTCAAGAAGAATGCATATTCTTGGGCTGTGTCTTGGTACTGGCGATAACGGCCACTCTTACCGCCGTGGCCAGCTTCCATATCCACATTGAATAACAACACCTTATCATCCATCTTGTACCACTTATTCTGTACATCGCGCAGTTTAGCGACCCACTTGGCGGGTTCAAAATACTGCACTTGCGAGTCATGCAAACCCGTCGTCACTAACATGTGTGGGTATTCTTGCTCGGTGACATTGTCGTAGGGCGAGTAACTCAGCATGTAATCAAAGTAAGTTTTCTCGTTTGGATTACCCCATTCATCGTACTCGTTGGTAGTGAGCGGAATCGACTCGTCCAGCATAGTGGTCACCACATCAACAAACGGCACATGGGCTGCGATGGCAAAATACTTGTCCGGTGCTTGGTTAGCAATTGCGCCCATTAGCAAACCACCCGCACTGCCGCCTGAGGCAACGACCTTGTTTTTATCACCATAACCTTGCGCCGTTAATGCCGTAGTTACATCGATAAAATCATTGAAGGTATTTTGCTTATTCAACAGCTTACCGTCGTCATACCAAGGGCGACCGAGCATTTCTGAGCCGCGCACATGGGCGATGGCATACACAAAACCGCGATCGAGCAGACTGATAACGGATGAAGAAAAATCGGGTTCAACTGTGTAACCGTAAGATCCATAACCGTATTGATACAGAGGGTTAGTGCCATCTTTCTTGAATTTATCTTTACGATACACCAAAGAGACAGGCACTTTCGCGCCATCACGGGCGGTAATAAACACACGCTCGGCACGATATTGGCTGGCATCGAAGCCGCCTAAGACTTGATCTTGTTTCAATAAATCACGTCTATCGGGATTCACCAGCGAATATTCGTATACGGCTTCTGGCGTTGTCAGGCTAGAGTAGAAAATGCGTAACTTATTGCTGTCTTGCTGGGCATTAACATCTAAACCCATCACATAGGCAGGCTCATCAAAGCTCAGTTCGAAGGGCTTTTGACCATTGAATGGCATCACTTTAATTCGCGTCAGGCCATTTTCGCGGGTCTGAATAATCAGATAATCCTTGAGCACTAACTCGTCTTCGATACGGGCATTGGGGTTATGCGCAACCACTTCTTGCCACTTAGATTTGTCCGCCGCATCTTTAATGGCGACCTTCATCAAACGGAAGTTTGTCGCCTGCCAGTTGGTGAGAATATAATAAGTATCACCCAGCTTAGACACACTGTATTCGTGGCCTTCTTCCCGCGCTAACACTGGCTTGAATAAACCCAGAGGTTCGCTGGCATCGAGCACTGACACTTCGCTCGTTGTGGTGCTCTCTTGGAACAACACAATTTGCGACTCATCTAAGGTTTTGCCCAGCGAGATATAAAATGAATCGTCTTGTTCTTCATACACTAAAACATCGCTAGATTGCTTAGTGCCCAGCTCATGGCGATACACTTGGTAGCCAAGTAAGGTCTGCAAATCTTTGGCGATATAGAACACATGTTTGTTGTCGTTCGCCCACACTACGCGACCTTCAGTGTTTTCAAGCACGTCGACGATCATGTCACCCGAGGCCAAATCTTTAAAATAAATGTGATATACACGGCGGCTGAGGACGTCTTCGCCAAAGGCCAACATGGTTTCATCTGGGCTGACACTGGCGCCGCCTAAGCCATAAAACTCATGGCCCTTAGCTCGCTCGTTCACATCGAGCATCACTTGCTCAACGCCATCGACGCCCTTACGGCTGATTAGCGGATATTCGCCGCCTTCTTTATAACGACTGTAATAGCTGTGCTGGTGCCATTGGTACGGCACGCTCGACTCATCGGCGACTAAGCGCTCAGTTAACTCTTTAAAAAGGCCATCTTGCAGCGGCTTTAAGGGTTTGAAATAGGCCGCAGTGTAGCGATTCTCGGCTTCGAGATGGGCCAACACTTTAGGATCTTTGCGCTCATCATCACGCAGCCAATAGTAATCATCGGTGCGCGTTACGCCATGCAAAGTCATCACATGGGGAATTTTTTCAGCAACTGGGGCGGGTACTTGCCCTTTTGAGGTCGAACAACCGGATAACAACATGGCAATACCTAAAGTTAGCAGCAGAGATCGCATTTATACGTCCTTGTGACGTCCATAACGACCGTCGCAGAATGCAACGGCAAGTCAATAAGCTTATGTGTTCAATATGATAGTGGTCAGGTGTGCACTAGCGCAAACATTGAACGCGAGAAGTTGCCATTCGCGGTAAATAAGAGCAACATAACGGCGTTTTTGAGCGCAAACGGCTCAAAAGCAAATTCTCAGGGCGGGGTGAAACTCCCCACCGGCGGTAAATGGGTAACAGCGAAGTGATTATTTTACTGAGCATCCCCAAAGCCCGCGAGCGCCCGAAATCACTTTCGGGGTCAGCAGATCTGGTGCCTTAGATTTTGCCTAGTGCAAAACTGACTATTCCAGAGCCGACGGTAATGGACTGTTTGCTTTAATGGCGACAGTGCTGAGTCCGGATGGAAGAGAATGTAAGACAACACCTTGTGGTATTTAAGTGCAACGCGCTTATGTATCGCAGTGTTAGCCTCATGTTTTGCAATAACTTCACCCCAAGTGAAGTGATATTGCTACAGCAAAATCGAGCCTTTTGGTTTGATTAGGTTGTATTTCTGCACGCCCTGATTCTGGATATTCCAATGTCGTTTATTTAAGGATATTAACCATGAATCAGTCTTTACTTGCTCCTTTTGGTACTGCTATCGAACGCGTTGAAGCGGGTCTTAATGCCCTGCGTCAAGGCCAAGGTGTGTTAGTTGTCGATGACGAAGATAGAGAAAACGAAGGCGATTTAATTTTCGCTGCCGAGACGCTGACTAACGCGCAAATGGCCATGCTCATCCGTGAATGTAGCGGTATTGTTTGCCTGTGTTTACCCGATGCAAAAGTCAAAGCCCTCGAGTTGCCCCCTATGGTGGAAAACAACTCGAGCCAATACGGCACGGCGTTTACTGTGAGTATTGAAGCTAAAGTTGGTGTGACTACAGGGGTTTCTGCCGCCGATCGCGTGACCACCATTAAAGCGGCGATTGCCGATGGCGCTAAGCCAAGTGATCTCGCTCGTCCTGGCCATGTGTATCCACTTCGCGCGCAACCGGGTGGGGTATTGACCCGCCGTGGTCACACTGAAGGCACGATCGATTTAGTGCAACTCGCTGGCTTAAAACCCGCTGGTGTATTGTGTGAAGTCACCAATCCCGACGGTACTATGGCGCGTTTACCCGAAATTATCGCCTTCGGCGCACTGCACAATATGCCTGTGCTGACGATTGAAGACATAGTGGTCTACCGTAAATCGCTACTGGCGAAGGTCGGTTAAGTCAAACCTCAATGGCCTAAACTTAGGTCATTAGCTAAAAAATAAAGGACGTTTCGCTGCGGCAAACGTCCTTTTTATTGGGCGTTATTTGCAGCCCAACTTCGCCTATCCCACTTTTTATATCTTCCCTGAATCACTGCCCATGGAACATGAAATAAAGTCTTTCTTTCGAATGACAAAAACTGCCTCACATCACAGACAAATGAAATGTTTGTTTGATAGGCACAAAATATGCTAATAAAAATAGCTGTTTAGCTCGATATATAACAATTTGCTTAATTTCGTGACCTAGATTAGATATCCATAAACTAAAGGTCGCGGTGACTGGCCGCCTATGTTAAATATTCTCACCCTGTGCCTAGTTCCATTTTCAACTCAAGTTCAACGTGATGACGTTGAATTTCTTTTTTGACTAGGCGAACGAGTGGAGTGATCTTTAATGCCGTCAGCGCTACACCACCTTAGTTTGAAGCAAAAGCTCATACTATTTTCGCTTGTCCCCTTGTTGATGATGAGTTTTTTTATCCTGACGCGCATGCATGGCTTAATAAATGAATCACACTCGGCCAAGCACAACCATCTTGCGGTGCAGGCGACAGTACACATCACCGAATTACTGTATCAGTTGCAGAACGAATATGGTCTGAGCACCAACAAACTGCCCACCGATAACGCGCTAGTCACGCAACAACAGGCGACCTCTAAAGCTCTCGATACGTTACTTAACAGTGAACCTTTAGCCCACCTCAGTGAGTCGCTCGATCCTAAGAGTATTGAAGCCAGTCAGATGAACGCGTTATTAGATGCCATCACACTCACGGGCCACAGACTCGCCAACGCACGCCAAACCCTTGCGAGCGAAACACAAAGCCCGTTTACTGACCTCTATAGTCAACTGCACACTCAGCTGTTGCAGCTCATTCAACAATTGCAGTTACAGACCAACGAAATCAGCCAATCCCGCGCTTATACCGATTTATTGAACCTGCTAATGGTGCAGGAACTCGCCGTAAAAGAACGTAGCGCAATTAATCATTTGCTGCTCAGCGACTCACTCAATCTGAATGACTACCGCACCATAGGCTCCTTCATGTATGAATATGGCCGAGCCGTGATGCACGCGAGCAATGCAGCGATTTCCGATAGAAAATCGTTACTGCAAAACCTGCAAGATTCGCCAGAGAATCAACGTATTCTGCAGATAAGCCAACAAATTGAGCAGCAAACCCGCATTAGCGCACTGGCAAAGAATATTAATGCCAACTTAGGTTACGGTGGCTTAATGGGGAGTTTTCAGGACTATCTGCTGAAGGGCGATGACGTTTCACTGCAAAAATTTAATGATGCGCTAGCGAACATTCACCTCAACTTAGATGAACTCAATCACGAAATTCGCTTTCTCCCCGAATTTAAGCCGGCGCTGAAAACCATTGAGGACAGCATAGATCAATACCAATTCAGTATGGCCAAGCTACTGCAATTGAAGCAGCAAGGCTTGCCGATGGCGGAGATCAACGCCATTGCGCAAGTCCCAGCCAGTGAGGACAAGTTAAGCCAAGCGATGACACAGTTGCTAATGCCGCCACATCCGATTGACAGCCAAAAATGGTGGGCGCTCACCACCCAGCGTATTGAACAACTGCATCAACTCGCCAAAGACATCACCCAAACCATGGCGCAACAGAGCGAGTATCAACAAAACCAAGCCCTGACCTTCCTCGGCTTGTACTTGTTATCAGCCCTATTTACCGCAACCGTTACACTCTGGCTCGGACAGAAGATCATTCGCAACTTTATGGATAAAATCACTAAGATTGCCAATGATATGCAGCAAATGGCGGAAGATCCCAAGCTCAATATCAATATCCGCGTCTCAGGTACCGATGAACTGGCTCGCATGGCTCGCGCCATGAACCGCATGATCAGCGAACGGCAGAAGGCAAACCATGCTCTCACCCGCGCCGCTGCGGTATTTGACTATTCTGCCGAGGGCATAATGGTGACTGATGCCGACAACCATATCGAACTGGTCAATCCGGCTTTCTGCAATATTACTGGCTATACATTGGAAGAAGTGAAAGGCCGCAGTCCATCCCTTCTCAGTGCTAACCGTCACCCACAGCACTTTTACACCGCCATGTGGGAGTCGCTGCAAACAGAAGGAAAATGGGAGGGCGAGGTTTGGAATAAGCGCAAAAATGGCCAAGTGTATCCCGAGTATTTAGCCATTACTGTGGTGCGAAATGAGCAGGGGAAAATAATCCAACACATTGGTTTATTTATGGATATCAGTAAGCGTAAGCAATATGAGCAAGATCTTTGGTATCAAGCCAACTTCGATGCGTTAACGGGCCTGCCTAATCGTAAGTTGTTTAATGAGCGCCTGCAGCACGAAATCCATCTGGCGCAGCATGACTCACGCAAACTGGCGATTCTGCTGATTGACTTAGACCAATTCAAATACATCAACGATGTGCAAGGCCATGCCACGGGCGACTTATTACTTAAAGATGTGGCCAAGCGCTTAGAAGGCATTGCGGGTAAAACCGACTTTATCGCCCGCATCGGGGGTGATGAATTTGTCCTTATTTTACCGCGACTGACCAACGAACTCGCCATCGAGCACATGGCAACGCGTATTATCGAAACCTTAGGCATGCCGTTTGACTTAAATGACCGCGAGATCCAGATTTCAGCCAGCTTTGGTATCGGCGTCTATCCCGAAGATGGCCTCGACGTCAGCTCACTCACCCGCAATACCGAAACAGCCATGTATCAAGCTAAAGATGCGGGACGGAACAATTTCAAATACTTTACCGCGGGCATGAATGAAGCCATGTTCGCTCGGATGGAGTTAGAGCAACGCCTGCGTCGCGCCGTGGCACAAAATGAATTTGCCCTGCATTATCAACCCATAGTGGATATGCAAACTGGAGTGGTCTGCAGCGTCGAAGCCCTTATCCGCTGGCAAGACCCCGACTTTGGCCTGATCCCACCGGATCAATTTATCCCGCTGGCCGAAGAAACCGGACTGATAGAGCCTATGGGCGAATGGGTGCTCAACCAAGCCATGCATGATTTGAGGCAGTGGCAAAAAAGTGGCTTAAAAATCAATGTCGCGATTAATGTTTCCGGTCGCCAATGCATCAACACCCGCGGCATGGGATTCGACCAAGTGCTGCAGGAATGCTTTAACCGCCACCATGTAAACCCGCGCAATGTGCATATTGAGATCACTGAGAGCATGCTGATGGGCGATGCCAGCCATTGCTTGAGCACGCTCGAATCGATTCGCCATTTAGGCTCGCAAATCTATATCGATGACTTCGGCACAGGTTATTCTTCCCTGAGTTATTTGAAGAAATTCCCGATTTCTGTGATTAAAATCGACCGTAGCTTTGTGGAAAATGCCCTCGAAAGTAACGCTAATGCTAACTTAGTCAAAGCCATTGTCATGATGGGGCAAAGCCTCGAAATGGAGTTAGTAGCCGAAGGCATAGAAACCGAAGCCCAGTGGCACTTCCTGCGGGATTTAGGTTGCCACTTCGCCCAAGGATATTTGATCTCTAAACCACTGCCCTTTGACGAGATCACCCCCTTGCTGCACATCAAGCACACAACACTGCTCAACCACGATTACCAAGATAGGTGCGTGAATATCTAAGATGCTGAAAGCTAGCAACTAATAGCAAAAAGAATTGAAGAATAAATAGCAAAAAAGCAGCCTAGGCTGCTTTTTTTGTAACGAATAAAACGGATTTACGCCTGTGGTTGGCCTTGACCGTTCATTATGCTTTCGCCGCCCTTAGAGGCTAACTTAGCTAAGTCTTTATCGATAAAGAACAGCGCCTTACCATCTTCACCCACTAAACGTATCTTATCGACAATCGACTTAAACAGCTTTTCTTCTTCGTGCTGCTCGGCCACATACCATTGCAGGAAGTTGAAGGTTGAATAGTCTTGATTCGAAAAGGCTGCATGGGCCAAGGCATTGATCTGACTGGTAATCAACTGCTCATGTTCATAGGTGAGTTCAAACAGAGCCAGCAGCGAATCAAACTGTGACTGTGGCGCTTCAATCGCCCCCAACAAAGGTAAGCCACCGGTTTCACTCACATAAGTGAACAAACGACGCATATGGCCCATCTCTTCGTCCGCGTGCTCGCGCATAAATTTAGCTGCACCTTCAAATCCCTGATCTTCACACCAAGCGCTCATTTGCAGGTATAAATTTGAGGAGAAGAACTCCATATTAATTTGTTCATTCAACTTTTCGATCATAGTGGCTGACAGCATAGTAAATCCTCTTTTGCGTTCGAACTGAATCATGGGGCACATTGTCATCAAGGGGGTCGACAAAAGCAACAAAATTTACCTTTAGATTTTTAGCTAAGTTAATGATTCATTGATAAAAATGATTTTCATTTGTCCAGCGACTCGCGTTCAGCCTTTGGCTTAGTGACATAAATTGCACCACTGCTTGCTAGGTTATCATCCAAAGTGGCAGGAAAAACTGACTGGCCTATCACAGAAACTCACATGCAAATCATAGCCATCACCGATCACCGTGGCATAATAGCCAGTCATAATCAGGTGGAAATTCATTTAGCGTCATCACGACCCATTGCATATAAGGCAGACCCTCATGTCCGTAACAGCCGATCCTTGTTCGCAACCTAGCTTAATGCATCCAGATCAAGCTATTCCCCTTTTGCTCGAACAAGTTAGCCCAGTGTCAGACACAGAAGTCGTATTGCTCCCCCACGCCCTTGGCCGCGTCCTTGCCGAAGATCTCGCTTCCTGCATCGACCTGCCGCCCTTCGACAACTCTTCAATGGACGGTTACGCCTTCCGTTTTGTCGACTTGAATACGCAAACCAATCGCACTTCATTACGCCTTATCGGCAGTTCCTTCGCCGGCCATGGTTTTGAAGGTGAAGCCAAACCTAATACTTGCATACGGATCATGACGGGCGCGCCTGTGCCTGCAGGTTATGACACAGTACAAATGCAGGAAGAAGCCGAAGTTGAAGGTGAGATTATTCATATTCGCCACCCTAAGGCGCAAGGCGCCAATGTGCGTTGCCGTGGTGAAGAGCTGACCCAAGGCACTAAAGTGCTCAGTGCTGGCATTCAAATTGGCGCAGCCGAGCTAGGCGTATTGGCGACTATAGGTGTCAGCCAAGTGCGAGTCTATCGCCAACTTAAGGTGGCGTTTTTCTCCACGGGTGATGAACTGCGTCCGGTTGGCAGCGAACTCGCACCGGGACAAATTTACGATTCGAATCGTTATTCGATTCAAGGTTTACTCAGTCGCGCTAATGTGGAATGGCTCGATTTAGGCGTAATCGCCGATGATCCTGAAGCCATACGTCAGGCATTTCGCCATGCCGCCAGCCAAGCCGACATGGTATTAACCTCGGGCGGCGTGTCGGTCGGCGAAGCAGACTTTACGAAACAAATTCTCGATGAAGAAGGCAAAATCACCTTCTGGAAACTCGCCATCAAACCAGGTAAGCCCTTCGCCATGGGCAAAATTGGCAAGGCAGTATTCTGTGGTTTACCGGGGAACCCCGTGTCTTCTATGGTGACATTTTACAAGCTGGTTTGGCCAATACTGAACAAGATGCAGGGTTTAACCCCAGTTGCACCTTTGATGTTAGACGCTACGCTCACCACGCCAGTGCGTAAACAACCGGGCCGCGTCGAATATCAACGGGGCATTTTAAGCCGTAATGCGCAGGGCAAACTTGAGGTTGCCATTACTGGTAGCCAAGGTTCAGGTATGTTGACCTCGATGAGTCTAGCGAACTGTTTCGTTTTATTGGAACAATTCCAAAGGGATACACCCGCTGGCACCCAAGTGACAGTCGAGCCCTTTAACAGCGTGCTTTGCTAGGAAAATCTCCATGAATGTGCCTGACGATATTCTCAGCGACAGTGAACTCTTAAGATACAGCCGTCAGATCTCCATCAAAGCCATGGATATCGACGGCCAAGAACACCTAAAACAAGCAAAAGTGTTGATGATAGGCGCTGGCGGTTTAGGTTGCGCCGCCAGCCAGTACCTCACAGTTGCGGGGATTGGCGAGTTGACTCTGGTCGATTTTGATACAGTTGAACTCTCTAACCTGCAGCGCCAAGTGCTGCATCAAGATGCCAATGTCGGCCAGCCAAAAGTCGAATCGGCCAAACAGAGCCTTAGTCAGCTCAATCCCTTCATTAAGATCAACATTATCAATGCCGTATTAGATGATCATGAGATTGACGCCCTTGTCGCCGATCACAATCTAGTGCTCGACTGCACCGATAATGTCAGTGTGCGCGAACAACTCAATCTCAGCTGTTTTAAGCATAAAGTGCCCTTAGTGTCCGCGGCGGCCATTCGGATGGAAGGCATGGTCACAGTGTTTGATTATCACAGCGACACACCTTGTTATCACTGCTTTAGCGCCCTATTTGGCGAGCAACAACTCAGCTGCGTCGAGTCGGGCATACTCGCGCCTGTCGTCGGCATGATAGGTTGCTTGCAGGCAGTTGAAGCCATCAAGGTCATCACTGGTATGGGTAAAACCTTAGCGGGCCGCATGTTGATGATCGATGCGATGACGATGGAGTTTCGTGAGATGAAACTCCCGAAACACGCGAAATGTAGTGTTTGTGCTACTCAAGCTTAAGATAATCTCGCTTGAAAAACAGCTTTACTTGCCTTAAGTTAGCCCGACGCTGGTGAGGCTGAACGACCAGTTAACATACGGAAATAAAAAGGAAAATATATGGATTCGGAAAACAGTGTATTTGATCGCATGACCACAGACGATCCCATCGTTGGCGCTGGTCTCTACAACCTCGTTATCGGCCTCACGCTGATTTGGGGTTTTGCCGTTAACTATTGGATGGTCACCAATATAGACCCAGAAGCGATTGCCAGCGTGAATCCTTGGATTTTCTTTATCGGCTATTTTGCCTCCTGTTTTTTCGGGATTTATCTGTTTCAAAAATCGAGCAATCCCGTGGTCAGCTTTATTGGCTACAACTTTGTAGTCGTCCCCTTCGGCTTAATTATCAATATGGTAGTCAGTCAATACGACCCTGAATTAGTGACGGAAGCCATTCGCATTACTGGCCTAGTAACCATTGCCATGATGTGTTTAGGCACACTCTTTCCCGCCTTTTTCCAGAAAATTGCCGGTGCACTCACGATTGCTTTGTTGCTGGTTATCGTAGTCGAGCTAATTGAAGTGTTTATCTTTAATACTCACCACGGCATTTTAGATTGGATAGTGGTGCTGATTTTCTGCGGGTATATAGGTTACGACTGGGGACGGGCGAATCAAATTCCGAAAACCATAGATAATGCCATCGATAGCGCTGCCGCTTTGTATATGGATATCATCAACTTATTCCTACGCATTCTGCGAATTTTAGGGCGTAAATAAGTCACCAAGGGGTGTCTATGAAAGTCCTATTACCGTTTACTGCAACTTTACTGCTGGCAACTGTGGCACTCGTGGGTTGCAGCGAAGCTGAAAAACCTGCTGCGCAAGTTAAGATTGCTAATCCGGCCTCTGAGTATTGCATCTCCCAGGGTGGTAGCTTAGTAATAGAGAAAACCGCCGAAGGTGAGCATGGTATCTGTACCTTACCAAACGGTGAAGCCATAGAAGAGTGGGCGTTATTCCGCCGCGATCATCAGGAAGAAAAGCCGCAGTAACAGTGGTTCTTTTACCTTTAAAAAAACAGGCGCCAATAATGGCGCCTGTTTTGTTATTAAGTAAACTGAAAACCTTAACGGGTTAAGTGTTCAGCACGCCAGATTTTGCGCTTAGCGGCCGACTGAAAGCTCCACGCTAAAACCCGCGTAATTTTATTGCCTTGCTGCATTTCAATCGTCTTCACTGTATCAACGTTCAACTGTGCTAAGGCTTGATAACAAGGTTTCAGGTTTTCTTGCTTCGACACTAGGCTAGTGAACCACAGACATTGCTCTGCAAACATCTGACTCTCGCGGATCATAGTCGCCAAAAACTGTCGCTCTCCGCCTTGGCACCAAAGCTCTGCCGCTTGACCGCCGAAATTCAGCTTAGGTGCAGCCTTTACTGAGCTCCCACGATTAAGCTGTAGATTGGTCACCTTACGCTTTGTACCTTCGCTCGCTTCGGCCATAGAGGCATGAAATGGAGGATTACACAGGGTTAACTCAAAACGCTCTTCGGCTTGGATTACTCCCTTGAAGATCGCCTTGTCATCTGGCTGTAATCGTAAGCTTATCCGCCCTTGCAGCGCTGGGTTTTGCTCGATAATACTCTGCACATTGGTGAGTGAATGGGCATTGATATCCGAGGCAACAAATTGCCAGCCATACACTTGGCTGCCCAATATGGGATAAATACCGTTCGCGCCTGTACCAATATCTAGCACTCTCGCCTTATCCATGGCACATGACTTATCGCCTTCGGCTAACAGATCTGCTACGTAATGCACGTAATCGACGCGTCCGGGAATAGGAGGACAAAGTGCTCCTTGAGGAATATCCCAAGATCCAATCCCATAGTGATGTTTAAGTAGCGCCGCATTGAGGGTTTTGACTGCCAAGGGGTCGGCAAAATCTATCGACAACGCGCCATAGGGCGTGGGCCGCACAAAGGTTTTCAGCCGAGGGAATGCACTGATTAGCGCCGGAAAATCATAGCCATTCAAGTGGGCGTTACGCGGATGCAGGGCTTTTTTGATTTCAGCCCTAGGTTTGTCTTTGCTGGGCTTTGACCTGCCTTCAGGTTTAACCTGCTTAGATGCGTTAGCTTTTTGGCGGGGGCTCGCTGCGCGGGTTGCGGTTTTCGCAGTCGCTGATGGAACGGATTTAACGACAGGTTTTGACATAGCAGCTCTTGTAACGCAATGGGCCGACATAAGTCAGCCCATAGAATAAGACAATGAATTAATCATACAGATAAGAGGTAAAGAGTAAGTTTACAATCAATGCTTTACCTGCTTCTTGAGTGATCAAGTTATTGACCATATCAAAGCACTCGCGGCGAATCTCTTCACGGCCAGTGAGTGACTTAATCTTTTCTTCCGATTGATTACCTAACACTTCAACAATCGCGGCCCGTAATAGCGGATCGTGACGCTCAATAGTGACCAGATCATCGGGACTCTTCACCATTAACTCGACGCTGATCTTCACAAATCCCAATTTCTTACGGTTAGAAATGTAGTTAGTGACGATTTCGGGCTCAAAACCATAGTAGGCGTACTCCCCCGTAGGTGTTGCCGCGGGTGCGGCTTCTTTTTCATCGGCCGCATAAACACTGAAAACACTGGTAAACAGGATCAGACAGACTGAGAGTAATTTTTTCATAGCGACTTGCGGCTCCCTAAAAACAATCATGGTGATGGAAAATACTTCCCAATCTATATAGCCAAACAACCTGAAAACGCCAGATCAGTATCAGGAGGTCGCTTGGGTATATATGCTAGTGTCGCGACATGTTAAACTGCCGACGTTTGCCTATATTGTAACGAGTATTTAATGAATGTGACTAGCTTAAGCTTCCCCTATGGTGAATCTATTCAGTGGTTTTCAGCCGAACTAGCCGACAAACTCCCAAAATCGCCCTTGAAAGAATGGTTGCTAGCTACAGGCAGCCTAACTCAAAAACTCAAAACTTGCTGCACTCAATTTGAAGTCAAAGTCCTTGGCGAAGGGCTGCATGCGCCCTTAGATGGCGAATATCCCCAGCAAGGCTCAGTATGGATCCGCGAAGTGTTACTTTGCCTCGACTCAATCCCTTGGGTGTTTGCCAGAACCTTGATCCCCGAAAAGTTAATGGCCGAGCGCCAAGCGGATTTTTTAGGGCTGGGCACCCGCCCCTTAGGTGAACTATTGTTTAGCCAAGATCATTTTGTCCCTGGCAGAATCGAAGTCGCCAGTTTTGAGACCTGTAGTCGCCTCGCGCATTTAGCCGAAAGTTTAGATCAGAGTGTCGAACATGAACTCTGGGGACGCCGCCGCTATTTTCATCACGGTGAACACGAAATGATCGTCAGTGAAATCTTTCTGCCTGCGGCCGAGCAAGCTATCCGTAAGCTTGAATCCGAGCTTTAGCCAAAGCTTGCTTTAATGACTGATGACAAATAAAAATGCCTCTAAATTAGAGGCATTTTTGATCTGCTATTACGCGATTCACTTAGCGAATATTTAACTGACGACGCCAAGTCAATAAGCCGAGGAAAGCAAGGCTCAACCAACCTAGACTACCACCGCCAGAACTCTCATTCGCCGGCGGAGTCACCGGAGGTGTGACTGGCGGCGTAACTGGTGCAGTAACGGTCACTGTCAGACTACTAATATCTTTAGTATTTTGCGCATCAGTTACTGTAAGCGTCACAGTATAAGTGCCCGCCTTTGCATAGGTATGGGTTGGCGAAGCCGCTGCACTTGTGGTGCCATCACCAAAATCCCAAGCGTAGGTTAATGCTCCCGCACCACCATTGACATTGCTGGTGAAGTTTACAACTAATTGATTGACTGTATTAGTAAAACTGACTGTTAACGGCGCTACAGCATCAGAATTTGCATTTGCTAATCGAATAACCGCTGTGCTGTTATTACTGGCTTGCGATAGTACCTGCATCGTCAAACCTAACTGCTGCAATACCATACCTGACTGGGGTTGTAGCGGCGCACTGTAATCTAGACTATCATCAAATAAACTGACAGCATCGCGATTATTGTCACCTGCATAGAAGGTTTGTTTTACTGTGCTAAAGGCTGCATCGCGGATTTGTACCTCGGTAGAGCGAGTGCCAATCAGGTTTTGGTCAGCATCAATCACGCCAATCAAGCCATGGCCCGCATGATCGGAGACATTATTGTCACTGTAACCAAAATCTTCTAACCAGACTAATACACCAGGATCAAAGCTTTTTGCTGAGGGCATTCCAGCCAAATCCCTGCCATAAAAAAACCGCATTAACAGCGTTAATGCGGTTTCGTTTTAAGCGAGCGAGATAAATTTAGCCGGCGGTTTTTAGATAATTTGAAATACCGTCGAGGAACATTTGTACTGAGATCATGACCAATACCATGCCCATCAAACGCTCAACCGCAGTGAGGCCTTTTTCACCCAACACACGGGTGAAGAGTTTATAAAACATTAAGATCACTGCGCTTGCCCCCCAAGCAGACACTAATGCTATGGTCCAATCGCCCATGCGTGAGCTATCTGTGTGTGCCAGTAGAATCAAAGCGGCAAGAATCGATGGACCCGCCATTAAGGGAATGGCCATAGGCACGATAAATGGCTCTTCTCCCGCGGCTAATCCAACGACACCGCCGGGTTGGGGGAAAATCATTTTAATCGCGATAAGAAACAGAATAATCCCGCCCGCGATACTCACAGACTCAGAGCGAAGATTTAAGAAACTTAAGATAGCCTCACCCGCATAAAGGAAAGACAGCATGATCACTAAGGCGAAGAGTAACTCGCGGATCAATACCTTACGACGTTTCTTAGGATCGATATGCCGTAGAATCGACGCAAAAATCGGCAAATTCCCCAGAGGGTCCATGATCAAAAACAACATTACCGCAGCAGAAAATATATCCATTTAACGTATCAACACCCAAGCCAACATAAGCCCATATTATATACCCAAACAACCTGAAGATGCAGGATTCAGCGGGAATGTAACGCACTTTAGGCAAGGCCCTTAATTGCTCCTGCATAAATGGCATTCACGCCATCCATGGCGATTGCGGTTATTTGCGGACCTAGTGGGCTAAGTTAAAAATAACCAACACGGCATAAAGTACGTTACAACCCGCCGGAACGGAGCGCTGAGGGAACTCCACTTCCGTGTTGCAACAATTCAAAAGGTGGCCGACATTCTGTCATTGATGCGCCTTGAATTGAAGCACCCTAGGCGCTCTGAAACTCGTATCTTCAGGTAGCTTGGGTATAGTACCTTTTCTCGAGTTAGATCTGAAAATTTCTCCGCAAAATGGTCAAAGTGAATAAAATTCGCCCCAGAAAACTCCAGCGCAAAATGTCAGTTTGGTAAATTGCCAGCAAGTCACTGCTCACTTTGCCTTACAGCTGGTATACTATGGCGTTTTTTCAGCAAATTTTCCGTGGAATCCATGCTCTATCTTCTTGCTAGCTGTATCGCACTCTTAATTGGGCCACTGTTTTATCGCTACTTTTCATCGGGCAGCGGATTACAGAAGGGGCTCGATGGCTTTATATTCGTCTCATTAGGCGGATTAGTGCTGATCCACATCTTGCCAGAGCTACTGCAGCATGGCGGTTTGTTAGCCGTAGTCTTTGTATTCCTAGGCATATGGGGACCGACCGCTAGCGAACGCCTTTTCCACCGTTATTCAGAAATCACCCATAATCTCACCTTATCCCTAGGGATTGGCGGCTTGCTACTGCACACCATCACAGACGGTGGCGCTATGGTATTGGCGCAGCAAGACGGCAGTTCGATCTTACTTGCCCTCGGGGTCATTATGCATCGCCTCCCCGTCGGCCTCGCCATTTGGTGGTTACTCAAACCTCAAGTCGGCACCCGCTGGGCTAGCTTAGTGCTGGTCGCTATGATGCTACTTACGGGCGTAGGTTACTTCGCGGGCGAGCAATTAATCACTCAGCTCAGTTTAGAAAATACCGTTTATTTACAAGCTTTTGTTACTGGTTCTATTTTGCATGTGGTGCTGCATCAACCCCATGGTCAGCACGATACCGACAAGCAAGGCAAATACGAATACCAAGCTGGCATCGGCAGTTTGCTCGGCATAGGCTTGCTCGTGATGCTGCTCTTGATGGATTCTGGCGGCCACGAACATGCCCGCCATGATCACAGCACAGAACAATTAATGACTTGGCTACTGACACTCGCCCCCATATTACTGCTGAGCTATGGTGCGGCAGCGCTGCGCTTTAAATTAGGTCTGACACCGCAGGATAGCAGCTTAGCCCGTCGCTGGTTCCAACGCTTAGCGGGGCCAGAAGCTCTCGTCATCATCGCCCTCTTGCTCGGTCCTTGGTTAGCGTTATTCCAGTTACTTGTGGTCTTTATTCTCAGCGCTTATTTAAGCCACGCTAACGTCACTATTACCGATCCACATACTAAATTACCCAGTAATTCCCTACGTTTCGGCTTTGCACATTTAGTCGATCGCAGCGCACCGTGGATTTTACTCAGCCTAGTACTAGTGAATTTAATCGGCCATCCTTCAGTGCCATTAAGCAATCCGCTGCTGCAGGTTATAGTCCTGTTACTCGTATTTTTACCTATGCGTTTCTGCAACTTAGGCGCAGCGGTGCTGGCTCTTGCACTGGCCTATAGTGGCTGGAGCCCTATCGCGATTATGATGCCGCTGATTGCCGCACCTGTGCTTAACATAGCGCAGCTTAAGTTAATGACATGGCCACAGAGGGCAATATTACTGAGTATTATTGCGCTGAGTTTAGTCGCTGCACTGCGTCTACCACTGTGGTTCTCGCTGTTCACTTTACCGGAAGTGGTGAACTTAATCGCGCTGCTGATCCTGTCGGGATTATTTGCCGCCAGCTTACTACGCTTAGGCCCACGTAAATTTTTACGCCGCTTAATGCTGAGCAAGCCGGTAGCGAACTCGCATAGTCATTCACACGCGCATGGACATTCCCACGAACATGCTCATAGCCATAGCGCTTCGCACGCATCTGTTCAAAGCACGACTGAAATACCTAGTGCCCATGATCATTCCGATGAACATACACACGAAAAAGCAAAAGCGGATAAGCACTCGCACCACTAACACTGTTCATTTGTGGGCAGACAGGCTAAGTTAATCTACCTTTGGATTAATTTAGCCTGCTATGTGCATACTCTTTGTCGCCATTAATGCCCATCCTAAGTATCCCTTAATCATCTGTGCCAACCGCGATGAGTTTCACCATAGACCGACCGCGCCAGCACACTTTTGGCCACCGGAAGAAAACATACTCGCAGGAAAAGATCTGCAGGCGGGCGGCACTTGGTTTGGGGTGAATAAGCAGGGACAAGTCGCCGCTGTGACGAATTTACGCGTACCGCAAAAGCCCCCAGAAGCCATGCGTAGTCGTGGTGAACTCATCACTATGACACTCAACTCTGGGTCGCTCGTGTGCCCAAATTGGCTCGTTGAGCACAGTGACAATTATCAACCATTCAATCTCATCTTCGGCCAAGGTACTGACTTATATTGTTTTAACAGCATCAATAAAGACACAGTTAAACTCGCCGATGGGTTTCATGCCATTAGCAATGGTGCACTCGATGATATTTGGCCGAAAATGGCGAAGGGACAACAAGCGCTAGAAACCGTGATAAGTCAGTCAGACAACCTAGAAGTGCAAGCGCTGTTACAGCTGATGAAAGACGACTCTCGACCACAAGATAATGAATTGCCTAACACGGGAGTGGGGATCGAGTGGGAACGGCGCTTAGCCGCGATTTATATTCGTCACCCCGACTATGGCACGCGCTCCACCAGCATTCTGCTTGAAGATGCTGAGGGCGGCATGCATTTCACCGAAGTGAGATACGACGGCAAGGGTCGACAGCTCGGACAGCAGGATTTCCATTTAACCCTGCCCGCCGAGCCACCCGCTAAGCCAGACTGTTTATTAACGCAAATCTAAACTGAGCAACTGTGCAGCCTTGTATTGAAACGGCGCACTATTAGTCAGCGCTGTTGTTCAATTAAAACTGCGACTTAGTCCGAACTGTGATCCATAGTGATCACCCAGCGGTCGTCAATTTTCTCAATCAACAGGGTAAACACGCCCGTTGGGGCATCTTTTATCCGCCGTAAATCCCAGCGCCCAACGACCATAGCGGCGTAATTGCTGAGCATTTTGATTTCTTTGATCGTGAACTTCAGCTCACCAAGCGCTTCTTTATTGGGATAATTTTTCTTATAGGCGGCAAGTGTATCCTCCCAACCGAAACGGAACTTACCGTTAGACACAAAGCGCAATTGCTCGCTCTTCCAGTAACCTTGCATATAAGCATCGAGATCGCCGCGATTCCAGGCGTCTTCTTGGCCTTTGAGCATCTGCGTAATTTCATCCGTCGGCACCGCACTCACATGGCAAGTCACTAAGAGTAAAAGTGCCGCAAAAACACGCTGCCAGCTAACCTTGTTTAATAGTCCATTTTTCAACATAGTATTGTTCCCCCACAATCAGGTTAAACTGTACTATAGCGAATTAAGCACAGACTATCTTGCTTAAGCCAATTTAAAATCTAAAAAAGCTGATGATATTATTAATTTTTCGACTCTGGGCACCGAACTATGTTTACACCACTTTGCCGTTGGCTACTTAAGCTTTCAGGCTGGCAGATAGAAGGCCAACTGCCCGACTGCGCTAAATACATCATCATAGTCGCACCGCATACCAGTAACTGGGACTTCATCGTGGGTATCTTAGCTCGTGGGGCGCTTGGCACTCGAATTCACTTTCTCGGTAAACACCAACTCTTTATCCCGCCTTGGGGATGGTTCTTCCGCGCGATTGGCGGCAGCCCAGTGGATAGACGCAAAAACAACAACTTGGTCGATGCCGCTGTGCAGCTGTTTGAGTCGAAAACCGATTATAAGCTAGCGTTGGCGCCCGAAGGTACTCGCAGCCCAGTAACACGCTGGAAGTGCGGCTTCTACCATATTGCCTGCAAGGCTCACGTACCTATCACTCCCGTTGGCTTAGACTTTAGCCGCCGCACTGTCGTTATCCGTACGCCATTACAGCCTAGTGGTGATATCGCGACCGACATGCACGAGATTTTAAGCTTCTATCGCACCATTAAAGGTCGCCATCCTAAGGTGATCCCTGATTTTGTGGCGAGTGCGAAACATTAATATTTTCCCCATTTAGAGCGTCACACATGCAACCCGAAACTTGGTTACTCTATCTCTTGGCCATTGTATTGATTGGGATCTCACCCGGCCCCATCGCTATGTTGTCTATGTCCCACGGGATCCATTTCGGCAAGATGCGCAGCATAGCCACAGGCCTTGGCAGTGTGAGTGCCGCTTTAGTCTTGATGATGGCGTCAGCGGCGGGATTAGGCGCCATTATCAGCACCTCAGAATACGGTTTTACCTTGCTAAAATGGTGTGGTGCAGCCTATTTAGTGTTTTTAGGCATCAAGCTGTTGTTGACCAAGAACCAAGATCAGCCCCTTGAGATCAGCCAATCAAAAGGAAAAGGCACACCAAGGCAACTTTATCAGCAGGCGTTTCTAGTGGGGATCAGTAATCCCAAGGATTTACTGTTTTTTGCCGCGCTGTTTCCGCAATTTATCAATCTTGCCGCGCCGCAATTACCGCAACTTATGATACTGGCAGCCACTTGGGCCGTGGTGGATTTTAGCTTTGTGATGATTTACGCCAGCATGGCCAATGTGCTTGCGCCCAGCCTAAAGGCGAGCAACAAGCTACATTGGTTTGACAGAACCAGCGGCGGTGTCTTTCTTACCTTAGCCGCGATTCTTATCTCTCGAAATTAAATCAATAATCATCGACTGTCATTAACACTAGTCGACCTTAACCGACTTTAAGCTACGAATATCGTTGCCCGTTGGCGCTTGGAATGCCTGCAGACCAAACTCAGGCAATATCGCAAAAATATGGTCGAAGATATCCGCTTGTATTGCTTCATAAAATGCCCAACGGGTGTCGTTGGTGAAGATATAAACCTCGATCGGCAATCCCTCAGTGGTCGGCGCTAATTGGCGCACCATTAAGGTCATTTCCTTATGGATTTTATCGTGACGCTGTAGGTATTCCTGCAGGTAAGCACGGAAGGTACCGACGTTGGTCAAATGGCGACCGTTCACTTTCATGTCGAGGTCAGACACTCTGGCGTTCGACTCACGGATTTCGTTGATTTTGGCGGGGAAATATTCTTTTAAGCAATTGATCTTACTCAGACGCTCGCGCTCTTCCTCGCTCAAAAACTTAATGCTGTTGATATCGATATTGATGGCGCGTTTGATCCTACGCCCACCCGACTCAGACATACCCCGCCAGTTGCGAAACGCATCCGACACTAAGGCATAGGCTGGGATCATAGTGATGGTTTTGTCCCAGTTGCGCACTTTGACCGTGGTCAGCGAGACTTCTTCTACCGCACCGTCGGCGCCGTATTTGTCCATCTGGATCCAGTCGCCCTTGCTCACCATACGGTTAGCCGCTAACTGAATGCCCGCCACGAAACCTAAGATAGTGTCGCGGAACACTAACATCACAAAACCCGTTGCCACACCTAAGCCGCTGAGGAAGTACACAGGGGACTGATCGGCCAAGATGGAGATAGATACGATAATACCGACAAAGAATAAAAACAGCTTAGTTAACTGCACAAAGCTTTTAACGGGTAAACGCCGACTCACCAGATTCACATCTGAAATTTCATCGACCGCATCTAAACCCGCATAAATAGCGCGGATCATCAGCACCACCAGCCAAATACTCAGCAGCCGATCGACTAAATTACTTAAGATTTGATGTTCGGTTAAGGCGATGGGCACTAATAGATTGAGCACGATTGCAGGCACTAGCATGGCCAGCTTTTCGAGCACCTTGTAACGCATGAACACATCGTCCCAAGTGACTTTGGAGCGCAGGATCACCATGTTGACCGCACGTATGACCACGCGTCGAACAATGAAATAAGCAATGCCCGCGAGCAGTAAGCAGGCAATGATCATGATGCTGGTTGATATGCCGTCCGAGGGTTGGCTATCAATCCCAAAACCCGCTAGCCATGCCGAAATTTCGAGCCTTACTTCCTGATCCACAATTCCACTCCAACGTAGGCGCTAGCGCAACAAACCCATACAAAGGTAACCGCCGAGTTGACCTCGGTTAATGTCACCCTAGAAAATACTGATATCCAAACACAATAAATTTACAAACACTTATTTTAAAAGAAATTTTAGCATTTTGAATTGACCGAGCACAAAGGAAAATGAACAATCTTCAACCTGTTCCCAAGGAAATCATCCCATGAGTCGTTATTCATCTATGCTAGCCTGTCTTAGCTTTGGACTATTGAGCCTAAGCCAACCACTTCAAGCTGCCGAATATAGCACTTCGAAGCCATTGGTGATGTCAGATAAATCAGAGAAAACCGCCAATCCTTCTTATATCGCCCTCATGCTGAATTACGTTCCCGCCGCAGACAATCTCTACGGCATTACATTAGCACCCTATCATTTCGATAATAATTACCAGCAAGGGGCTATTACCTCGGCTATGCCCGCAGCCGAGAAACCGATGTAATAGTGCCAGAACCAGCGCTGTCATATCGCCAAGAAAGCCTCTTTCGCTTAGGGTTAAGCTACAGCCTCACTGCCGACTTAAGCTTTTATGCGGGCGGCAGCGGCTATATCAGCACTGTGTCTTACACGAATAATATTTCACCCAAAATTGTCGATGGCAAACCCACATGGGAAGAAGATAAAACCACCCGTTGGGGCGCAGAAGCTGGGCTAAGATACCGGATTACCGAACATTTCATCCTGAGTGCGGGCTATAACTCCAGTACAGAATCCACAGTTTTGAGCATAGGTTATGCGGGCTAAGCCTAAAGCATATCCAAACGACTGAGCCTAGGCGACTTATTGGGTTAGCTCGGCTCGCGCCTTAGCAAGCTCCAATTCCACTTCGGCGACCTTATTGCGTTTCTTGTTGATTTTATCCATAGAACGACCTTCTTCTATGGCTTTGGCCAACTCGTTTTGACGCTCGGTCAGTTTTTCTTCTAAGGCCGCAACTTTGGCGGCGCGCTCGGCATATAAACTGTCATCGTCACAATGGGTTGAAACTTCGTAATAGGCCTTTTCGAGCCCGTCAACTTTATGCTTATTGCCCGCCGCTTTCGCTTGGGCAAGTTCGGCACTGATGGCTTCTAACTTAGCCGCGCAGCCCACTTTAGGGGCTTCATCGGCCCATGTTGCCGCGCTCAATACCAAGCTAATAACGACGCCATAAATTCCATGTTTAATCTGCATCTTAATCTCCTCTCGCTTAATTCATTGATCATTGCCGCTATCTGACTGTGTCCTGTCACCGCGCTATCAATATAGTGCCACACTCAGTGAACTCAATCTGTATTCGAGTCAGTATCTTCCAGCTAAATCCACTTTATTCATCAAAACACGACTTAGACAGTGACTAATATGCGGCAAATTGTTTATGTTAGGGCAGAATATTGACTCAGACGGATATCGGAGCCAGAAAATTAATGCAAACTTCATTACGCCTTAGCGCACTTAGCTCATTGTTATTGCTAACATCATCGGTTATGGCCGCCGACGTAGCTCAAATCACCCTAGAAAATGGCGCCCAAGTCAGACTCAAAGACGACTTTACCTGGGAATATGTGATCACAGAAACCAAAGCTGCGCCCAATGCCTTAGCTGCGACGGTAGTGAGCACCTCAAGCAATATTGCCAGCGTCCCAAGTGTTGCACTTGCCACTCAAACTGTAGCTGCGCCTATTACCACCTTGACTGCCACCGCAATTGCCCAACCTGAGCTACTAGGCTCAACCGGTAAAGACGGGATCAAAGTCAGCTTTGCCGAAGGTCAATGGAAAGGCGATAAACTCGGACTCAGTTTCGATCTTGCCAGTACCAGCAATGAACACGTGACCTTAGTCGAAGTGGAAGCCAGCTTCTTCGCCGATAATGGCACTTTGCTCAAAACCGAAAAACTCGAAGTATGGGAAGCCATTTTCCGCATGCCAGAAACCTATCTTCGCAAGGGCGAGCAGCGTAAAAGCAGCGTCATTTGGGTCGAAGGCATAGATAAAGCCCAATGGCAGAAGCAGCTAATTAACCTCAAAATCACCGAAATTAACTCCCGCTAACTGGCAAAGAAGTAAGGGATTGCGAACCCGTTTTCAATCCCTTATCAGTACTTTTAGCGAATGTTATTGCTTTGTAGTGCTAGAGTTCAGGTAAAATAACCACACACTAACGCCCTTATTTTGAGCTCATAAGCAAGATGCATAATCTGATATCCAATCCAGCATTGTACCTTGCTGCTACGCTCTGTAGTCTCAGCCCCTTGTGCTTAGCCGATACGGTTTTCTTGCTCAATGGCGATAAAATTAGCGGTGAAATTAAAGAATTCAACGATCAAGATTTAATCATCAAAACCAGCTATGCCCCTAAGATTGCCATTCAGCGCAGTGCTATTCTCAGTTTTGAAGTCTCAACGCCTAAACCTTGGAGTGTCGGCCGCTCAATACAGGACATCAGTATTCAGGCTTCTGAACAACATGGCATGGTATTGATTAATCACCAACAAACTCCAGTGGATGAGCTGAGATTTTCCCAACGCTATGCGGACTCAGCTTGGAATTATAACGGCAGCGTAGAAAGCTCACTCGATGTCACTAAAAACAAGAAAAATAGCCAGAAGCTGCATGTCAAAGGTGATATCACGGCGGAAACCCTGCAATGGCGACACAATCTCAAGACCGAAGTGCGCTACGAGACTGAAGATAACGTGACAAAGCGCAACACCTTCGAAGGACATTATTCATTAGACTATCTGATCAATGAACATTGGCTGTTACGTCAGGAAGATTTTTATCAACAAGATAAGCTCGGCATAGATAGCCATAGCTATTATGCAGCGCTCGGTCCTGGTTATCGTTTTTGGGGTGCTGGGCGCGATAAATTAGACTTCGTCGTAACCTACAACCATTTTTGGCTTGAACAACATTCCTTTAAACTAGAACTAAATGCTTGGGCTGCATCGCTTAACTATAAACAGTATTGGTTTGGTGGCATTTTAGAATCCTATGCCGATCTGCAAATTGCCTTTCCAGATATGCCTGCGATTAATTACATCTCAAACTCGACCGTTGGACTTAAATATCTGCTCACTCAGCGGATTTATTTGTCATTTAAATATGACTTCAACGACACTCAAACAGTGATAGGTAATACCAGAGATACCAGTTACACCTTAGGATTAGGGGTAAACTTCTAATCCTGAATCCTGATACGCTAACCTGTGCGCCATAGGATGCCCATCATTCAATTGCAGTAAATCCCATAAATTACCATAGAGATCTTTAAACACAGCGACTGTGCCGTAGTCTTGCTCTTGTGGCTCGCGCGCAAATTCGACGCCATCGGCGACCATACGGCGATAATCACGCCAAAAGTCATCGGTATTCAAGAATAAGAACACCCGCCCACCCGCCTGATTACCAATAAAATCGATCTGCTCTGGCTTAGAAGCCCGCGCTAACAAAATAGACGCGCCCTTAGAACCCGGCGGGGCAACGACGACCCAGCGCTTATCTTGCTCGGCTTGATAAGTGTCTTCAACCAGTTCGAATTTCAATTTATTCACATAAAAATCAATTGCCTCGTCGTAATCTCTTACGACCAAGGCGATATGCACAAGAGCTTGTTTCATGGCGACCTTCAATTAACGCTATTTGGTCACCAGTTTACAGGTCATTTCTGGCGCTTCGTAGCCCCAAACCACTTTTGCTTCGCCTTGATGTTCCCAAAGACTTTCATTGCGGCCTTGATACTTAGCACCACTGCCGCTGGGTTGTACAAACATCAATGAAGTACTATCACCATGTTCAGCAATTAGAGTCGCGGGTTCGGTTTTAAAATAAGTTACTACGACTTCATTAGCAGGATTGCCGTCACAGGCATAAAACACTGGGCCGGTCATATCGACTAAACGGTACTGCGCCTGCAGTTCGGCAATACGGGTTTGATAGCTAGCTTCAATACACGCGTGTTTATCCTCGCTCTTCCAGCACTCATTACGGCCTTTCACCCAACCACGCTGCATCGCTTTTAAAGTCGGTGGCTGTTCATTTTTTGCTTTTTCAAGCGCTTGGCTGTAAGCCTCAGCTAACTGATTATCGAGTTGGCTCAGTCCCGCATCCTTACAAACCATAGCTTCGATACTGCCCGCATTGACTTTTGCGCAGTCAAAGGAAGGCGCATCGGCCGCCATGGCGCCTGCACTTAACGAACTCACCATCACAACGGCGGCGCAATACCTAGTGAAGCCCAGTCGATTATTCAACATCTTATTGATTAACTTTACCATCTCAATTCCTTTATATTCTGTGGTTTACTTCAACGCTTGCCATAGCTAACCCTAGATCGGCTTAACCTAACCTGACTCAAAGAGTCATGCCTTAAATTGCACTCAAAATAGTGTACAAATCGTGATTAAATTCACCTTTATCTCAACTCTCACGAGCACTTCATTCTAGTGCTAACAATCAAATTCGGCGAAAAAAATACATCGACTTAGCCACCCGTGTCCACCAGCTTGAACGGACACATTAGCGGACACTCTTACGCCTTCTCGGCAACAATGCGCGGACACTTAAACATTATTACATTGATAAATAAGATTAATTTTTTATGGCACAGATTCTGCTGTGGCAGGGTAGCAAGTTAACGCGCTCAGGCATAACCCGCCGAGCCACATAGCCATTCAAGGAAGCACTATGAATACACGCACTCAACTTATGGGCGGTCTGTTTATTCTCGCTCTGATCCCAACCGCCATTTGGGCAACTCAAGCGAAGATCCAAGCAACGAGCAACAGTGAAGATGGAGGCATATCAGTGCTCAGCCAAAGTCAGCCAGATTTCTCATGGATTTATGTTCAGCAAGATGGCGAAATGACTATCGGCGCTGGTCACAGTGACGATTGGGAGCAACTTGAACGCCAAGGCAATCCTTATCATGCCGATTATCTGTGGGTGAAAACCGCAGGAACGCCTTACGTGATCACAGATCCCGCCATAGTGGCGCAAATCAAAACCGCCATCATGCCTATGCAACAACAGGGAGAAAAAATGCAGGCAATAGGTGAACAGCTGCAGCAAAAAGGCAACGCGATCAACAGCCAAACTCAGCAACTTTTACTCAATGTTGCGACCGAGAATGAAGATCCTAAGATACAGGCGGAGATCGACAGCCTGAGCGCATCGATGGACTTGCTGGATCAACAAATGAATGAGCTAGGCAAAGTTCATGAAAGCCTTTCCAATACCGCAGAGAAGCAAATTGTCAGCCTCGCTCAAGCAGCCATTAAAGCGGGCACGGCGATAAAGGCACCTTAACCGTCTTTGGAAAACAGCCAGCGCATTTGCCAACAGGCAAAAAGCCGCAAGATCCTGACACATGCTTCCTACGCCAGTCGCGCATAATGCTGATTTAACCGAATCACAGAACGGTTAATTTTGGCATTACGCGTGATAGTGGTTGAATTTTCGAGCGAAATTGACTATTTTCACGCCGCTTGTCACTTCACTAGGAAAAGGATCAACATGGAACAAGTTATTACCCCAACCGCAGGGAAAGATAATCCGATTCAAATGACAGAAATTGTCTATTCGAAGGAAAAATCGCTATTCACTCTGTTAGCGATTATCTCAGGGATCGTTTGGGCAGCATTGATCATAGGCACTTTGGGCATGGCCCTGCTCTATGTGTTGATGTTTTTCATTATTTACCTCTTCAGCCACTCCGCTTTTATCAGCTACCTAAAAGGTACGGCTGTCGAAATCAATGCAGAGCAATTCCCTGAATTACACAAACAATATTTAGCATGCTGCGATCGTTTAGAAATGAAAGAGCCACCACGGGCTTACTTGTTGGCCGCCGATGGCATGCTAAACGCGCTGGCAACCCGCTTCCTCGGCCGTAACTATATCGTGTTGTTTTCATCGATTGTAGATGCGCTTGAGTCCGATAAAGATGCACTTAACTTCTATATCGGCCACGAATTAGGCCATATTCGCCGCAATCATATTGGCAAAGCGCCCTTTTTAGTCTTCGCCACTTGGTTGCCTTTAGTGGGTGCGGCTTATTCTCGCGCCTGTGAATATACCTGCGACCTCCACGGGTTACGTTGCTGCAACAGCTTACGTTCTGCCACCAATGCCGTCGCCGTATTAGCCGCTGGCGTAGAGCAATGGAAACGTATGAATGTGGATCAATATATCCGCCAAGCTCGCGAATCGAGTGGTTTTTGGATGTCACTGCACGAGCTTAACGGCAGCTATCCTTGGCTGACTAAACGTATGGCAAGAGTCGACGCCAAAGCGCAGGGAACGGAATACACGCCGCCATCACGCAGTGCATGGGCATTTGTATTTAGCCTCTTTATGCCACGCATGGGCACAGCTGGCGGTGGACTCATTATTTTTGCTGCGATTATTGGTGTTGCCGCCGCAGTTGCGTTGCCAGCGTACAAGCAATATCAAGAAAAGATGACTGCAGCCACGAGTTATGAAGCCCCGGCCGCAACCGAAGCGACACCAGCAGCTATGACTGTGCCTGACGCAACACTCGCCATTGCCAGTATCGATCAGCAGCACCAAGCACTGACGCCGATCACCGACATCTTAGTTGGCTATTATCAAACCAACCAAGCATGGCCAACTGAATTAGATGCCCTAAAGCTGACGGACGAGCAGATTGCGACATTTAATTTGTACACAGATGGCATAGTCGGCTTTGTCGGAGGCGAAGCCCTCGGTGATTATCAAGGCTACGAAGTCTATCTATCGCCACAAGTTGATGAGCAAAGCAATATCACTTGGGTATGCAGCAGTAGCGACATTCCCGACGAATATCTGCCAATAGATTGCCAAGGCTAAGATCAAAAAGCGCTGCAAATGCAGCGCTTTTTAGTTGAGGACGAGTTAGCCCTTTTGAATCGTCATAGTCCAAGCAGCATCGCCCTTCTGGGCAAAGTGGGTCACCTCATGCCCGGCTTCAGCCGCCCAGCGGGGAATATTCTCAGTTGCTTGGCCACAATCGTAATCCAGTACCACTTTATCGCCAGTCTCAAGACTCGCAATTAAGCGTTGTAACTCAATTAAAGGAAAAGGGCATAGTTTACCCGTTGTGTCGAGATACTGTTCCATATACAGCTCCTTTATAAACGTTAAATCTGCGCAAGACGCATTGGCCTCAGTAGCGCAAAATAGTTAAAGCACCAACTGCCAAATAAAATAGCAGGGATAAATAGCCAGCCTTGCCACGACAAATAAGCCGTGCCAACGAGCGCATTACCAAGCATGCAACCTCCGGCAAGCCCGCTCCCCACACCCATCAACAGGCCACCAATAAACCCAAATAACACCACTTTATGACCTGGGTAGCGCCAGCGCTGCTCAGCACTGCCCCGAGCAGCGATAAAAGCGCCTACAAATAATCCCAAGAGAAAATATCCAGGCCAACTAAAGAACTTAGTGTTACCTGTGGTGACAAGATCCCATAACTGCGCACTCGGGCCACTGATCCCAACACTGCCTACACGACCACTTTCAAGACTTGCAGGCCATGCAAGTAGCGCCAGTAAACCAATCAGCAAAGCACTTACAAAGGGATGCCAGCGCGCTTCAAACAACCAATGAGCTAAACCCGTTTTACGGGGTGCCATCAGTGCAACCGGACGTTTGCGGCGTTTGAGATAACCCAATGCCAACCACAATGTGAGTAATACGAGGACAAGCACGATCACCCAAGGGGAAACGCCCAGAGTTTGATAGAGCGTTTGGTCCTCGAGTTGATGCTGTTTAAAAGGTTTAAGTAGACCTTTCACCTCATCAAGACGCACTAATTTACTGGCAGCAATAAAACCGAGAACGGCCATCACACTAGCAGCTAACCCTTCGGCAGCGCGGTAATAGGCACCAGTGGAGCAGCTTCCCGCTGCTGCCATACCCACACCAAACAATACACCACCGACTAAGGTTGCCAACCAAGGGAAATGCCCTTCTGGCAATTTAACCCAACCCCATTCGTAAAACAGGAACAGCCCTAGACTTTGGATGCTGATGGCAATCAAAATAGCGATCACCATGGTAAAGTCCCGTTGCAGATAGGTATCGCGGATCCCGCCCGCCATACAAAATCTCCCCCTTTGCATCACAAACCCCATGGCTAAGCCAATACCTAAGCCACTGAGAATAGTCAACATAGTCCTATCCTCAACGCTGGATCAGATAACGAATAGTCGGACCATTCTGCTCAATTTCCAGCACTTTATAACCATGATTTTTAGCGTCGAGGGGAATGTTGTTAATAGACTGCGGGCAGTCACTAATCACCTCGAGAATTTCACCGGGCTTTAACTTTGGCATAGCCTCAAGGGTAGCCACTGCGGGATAAGGGCAAGGTTCCCCCACCATATCGAGTTGATAATCTGGAATATATTGAGCCATTACGCCGCCTCCGCTAGCAATTGTTCATCACGCTTCGCCTTACGAGCAAAGAAACGTTTTTCCCACAGCAACATAGCGCCAAAGGAGAGCCCCAGCAGCACATAGGTCAGCAATAATCCGCCTTTATCGCCAAAGCTGGTCAGTAAATTAACTTTGTCCCAGTTCGTTGCTAATGGCTGAGCGATATCATCCCAGTAATACGCCAGTAAGGTTGAACCCAACACGTTACCTAAGCCCACCCACCAGAAATGCACTTGGCCTTCGACTGCACGATACATCCAACCCGTTTCACAACCACCAGCCAGTACAATACCAAAACCAAACAGTAAGCCGCCGATCACCGCATTAGGGCCAGCCCACATGATCTTAGGTGGCACACCCAGTTGCACATAGCTGTAAATACCTATCGCACTGACCGCCATGCCTAAGATAATCGCCTTCGCCATGTGAGTACGACCAGTGATCCACATATCGCGGAACGCTGAGGTAAAGCAGATTTGGGCCCGTTCGATTAATAAACCAAAACCAACACCACAGAGCATAGCAATGCCGAGTTTTGGCGCATTGAACATAGTCAATAACCCCCAACCGACGATGCCTACAAACACCAACATACCGATACGGAAACGACGTCTAGCTTGGTTTTCGTCCTGCTTGATTGAAGTCGCTTTATTTACCTTTTTCAGTTTTATCGGAATACGGAACATCGGCAGCAAGGTAAATCTTGCACCAAAGTAAGAGCCTGCCGCAGTCGCCAAAGCAAAGAACCAAGCATGTAAAGAGAACTGCGGAATACCCGTGAAGAAGGCGGCAAGGTTACAACCCATAGCTAAACGGGCACCAAAGCCAGCAATAATGCCGCCGATCAGTGCCTGAGCAATACGGATACGGCTCTGTGGCATACGCAGTTTGACGTTATTGGCCCAAAGCGCAGCAGCAATACAACCACCAAACATACCGATAATCATCATGCCGTCGATACGATCTAGAGGAGAGCCCTGCAGACCTATCACTTTGAAATAACCCCAAGTTTCTGGTTCTGCACCTAAAAACTGCAGTAAATGACCACCCCAACGAGTGAATTCCCCAGTAACGGCCCAGAAGGTTCCGGTCAAACCAAAATAGTAAGTAGAAAGGATACCCGCAGCGATAACCGCTGGCATAGGCGCCCAAAAACGGACTAAATATTCTTGTTTAAATTGTTGCCATGTCATGTCATTACCCTAATGAACGAGACTATAAAAAATAAGCGCAATGCGCTTATAACCTGTGTGCCAGAGTGATTGAAGTCGTTCGACAACTTCAATCACAAGTGGCCTCACGCTTAAATGGCTTTAGCTAAGCTGACACACTGCTGCCCCAACAGGCGATAACCGTGGGTGTAAAGCGTTGCCCTGCCATTACGGCAAAAACCGATAAGCGTGATATTGCTTTTCTCTGCTAATTCCAACGCCAGTGAAGTCACGGCGGACATAGCAAACAGAATTTGGATATTGGCACTAGCGGCCTTTTGCACCATCTCAAAACTCGCGCGACTGGTGAGCAATACGGCCACAGGACGTTCCACATTGTGAGCGGAAAAGGCGCCAATTAGCTTGTCTAGTGCGATATGCCTGCCTATATCCTCATAGGCGGCGATGATCTGTCCTTGATGGTTAAGCCCCATGGCCGCATGAGTGGCACCCGTCAGCTTAAAATGTTGTTGATTATCTTTAATTTGCCCAAGTGCGACTTGTAAGTGTTCGATATCGAATCTAGCATCTGAGTCCACCCGCATCACAGGCTTGACGGCCTCTTCGAGCTGGGCAACACCGCACAATCCACAACCTGTGCGCCCCGCCATATTGCGCCTTTGTTGCTTGAGTTCCATAAAGCATCGTTGGTTGATTTCCACTTGGATCAACACGCCTTCACTGGTGAACTCGAGCTCCACCCCTTTGATATCATTGATATGGGAAACGATACGTTCAGATAACGTAAAACCAATAGCGAAGGCTTCTAAATCTTGAGGGCTCGCCAACATCACGGTATGCGCTATGCCGTTATAGACCAGTGCAACCCGCACTTCATTAGCTAAGTAGTCTGTCAGCTCAGATGCGTGCCCATGTTCTAACAAGATCACGTTTCTTTCTGTCACCACTTCATGTGAATGATATTCCATAGCGCCCCTTTAAAACTATAAAACCAAATAAAAACAATTAGTTTGATGACAATTTAAGACTTGTATCACAAACCCATAAACTAAATAAGAATCGCCTTGAATCATCTTTACGCATTTTCTACTATCCCTAGGTCTTCTATTGGAAGAACGTCGTCTCCGGTGAGGCGTCCGGATTTCAAATCCGGGTAGGGCTGCCAGCAGTCCTGGGTAGGTTCGACTCCTATGTTCTTCCGCCAATTCTCATGGGAAAAAAACAACTCCGCATCCCGAACTTCTCGGCTATTACTGCGATACTTCCTACGGGTAAAACCACTTCTGTCAAAGAACTCAAGCAGTTGAATACTCACCTTACGCCCAAGCCCAACCATGTCTTTAAATTCTGCCGTTTCGAGCTTGCCGTGTTCTGCAATATGAGTACGCACTAAGCTGGCGTAGTAACAGATTTGTTCGCTGAGCAAATATCTGTCCTTCACCACAGCAGTAATAAACCCCTGCTGCACCAGCTGGAAACACAGCAGCCTTAATTTGGCAGGTTCAAGCTCAAGGTATTCGCCCATTTCGGTGACCCACACGGGGGCGGTTTGCTCGGCAAGCCAAGGCGCAAGCGCCTGCCAACAATGCTGAGCCTCAGCGTCTAGTACTATTTTGTGTTCAGCGAGCTGCAACAAGGCACCACGCAGCACCATGCGACCTTCTTGGCAAAGCGTGTCGAGCACTTTATTGGCTAATTCGAGCGGCAAAGCGCTATGGCTCATGCGCTGCAGGCGATTACGCCCAAGCCCAAGTTGGTCGGGATGCTGTTGATGGAACTCGCTAAGTAAAGAAACAAACTGTTGTTTTTCTTGCTTAAGTAAACTTGTCGCTATAGCAAATGCCCCAAAACGAACTAAACCCGCTTGGGCTAACAGCATTGCCAGCCCTTCGTCGGTTAATTGCCAACGCCACGCGATTTCATCAAGCTCTATCGCCTGAGTTTGGCCGAGTAAAGCCACCACATGGGCAGGATTATCCAAGCGTGCTAATTGCAGTAATCTCGCGACTCGTTCAGGCGTGCGTTTCTTACGATTAGGGACTTTCAGCGCCAACACTCGCCCCGCACCTAAAGTCTGTTTACCTCCAATGTGTCGCAGGACAATTCGATCGTCCTGACATAGGAGTAGTGGCTTTTCGAGTACTAACTCCGCCAGACAGAAGCCTTCTTCATCAGCTTCATTTAACAGGGAAACTCGACCTAAAGTATGATCGGCGCCATGGTGACAGTGGACATTTTGCCAATGCACCAATGACTCACCGCCTAAAAAATCGAAGGCTCGAATGTGCACAACTGGGCGACTACAGAGCTCGGCTTGAGGCAAGCTGCTCAGCCAATCGCCACGCTCTGGCTCCCTATGGTTATCAACGCCGGTTAAATTGAGTGCTACGCGTGTCCCCGTGACAGCCCTTTGGGCTTCTTGTCCCTGACAATGTATGCCTCGCACTCTGAGTTTGGCCTTTTGCCCTGAGCTAAAAAGACTATCACCCACGCATACGCTGCCGCTGATCACTGTGCCCGTCACAACACAACCCGCACCTTTCACACTAAAGGCGCGATCGAGCGTCATCCTAAAACTGCTGGCATCCTCAGCCCGCTTAGACTCCTGCTCAGCTAAATCAAGAATATGCGCCTTAAGTGCGGCCACACCATTGGATGCTAAGTCGGCAGTTTCACTTGCCGACACCTGAAAAACACCACGGGCCTCAATGCCATACTCGGCCAGCAAAGTGAGTCCATCGGCGACAAGCTGCTCAGCCATATCACTATCAACCAGATCCCGCTTAGTCAGTACTAAGGTCAAACTGTGCAAAGGTAAAAGCGCCAGGATTTGCAGATGTTCGCGGGTTTGCGGCATAACGCCATCATCACAGGCCAGCACGAGTAAGGCATGCCGAGCATGACTCACGCCCACCAGCATGTTGTTGATAAATTTTTCATGCCCAGGCACATCAATAAAAGCGAGGCGCGAACCATCCCTAAGCGGCATAAACGCATAGCCGAGATCTATCGTCATACCGCGGCGTTTCTCCTCCGGCAGCCGATCGGTATTCATCCCAGTCAAGGCGCGAATAAGCATACTCTTGCCATGATCGACATGACCCGCAGTTACAATGATCACAACTGCACACCTAATGTGCTCAGCTCGGCGAGTAGCTCGGCTTCGCTATCAAGACCGCGTAAATCCAATCTGAGTTGATCGTTACTCATGCGACCGATGATAGGACGTGCCGCCTGCTTAAATTTTTGTTCTAACAAACTTAAACTGCCGCCATCGAGTGCAATAAAACACAGCGCCACTGAGGGTAAAAAAGTGTCGGGCTGCGAGCCACTGCCGACCTGTGTTTGGCACTCAACTAATTCAATGCGATAACAAGGTTCAAAGTGAGCTGCCAAAGCATGCTGTAAGCGACGACCAATCTGCCATAACGTCTCTTGGCTGCGGGCAAATTTCGCCATAATGGGCAGCTCAGAGTCTAAGGTTTCAGGGTTAAGATAGTGGATCAATGTTGCCTCTAACGCCGCCAAAATCAGCTTATCGCAACGTAGGGCCCGCTTTAGTGGATGACTCTGTAACTGCTTAATCAGCGACTGTTTACCGACAATTAAACCCGATTGAGGACCGCCCAATAATTTATCGCCAGAAAAACTCACTAAATCGACCCCATCGGCTAGCATGGCTTGGGGCGTAGGTTCTTGTTTTAGCCCAAAGCGGCGCAGGTCCGTCAGTGAGCCACTACCAAGATCCGAAATGAGTGATATGCCACGCTCACGGCATAACTGACCCAGCCTTGCCTCCTCCACTGCGGCAGTAAAACCACTAATATGATAATTGCTGGTGTGGACCTTCATTATTGCAGCGGTATTTTCAGTAATCGCCTGCTCATAATCCTTAAGATGTGTCCGATTGGTGCTGCCGACCTCGACTAAGGTGCAGCCTGCTTGGCGCATAATGTCAGGGATGCGAAACGCGCCGCCAATTTCCACCAACTCACCACGGGAGACAATCACTTCTTTCCCCGCAGCCACAGCTGACAGCATCAACAACACAGCTGCGGCATTGTTATTCACCACACAACAAGCCTCGGCACCCGTTAAGCGCTGGATTAAAGCACTGATTGCATTATCCCTGTGACCACGTTCACCTGCCGCAAGCTCAAACTCCAGCGGTGTGGGGTAGCGCATAACAGAAGTCACGGCTCGAATTGCCGCTTCTGACTGCTGCGCTCGGCCAAGGTTGGTATGCAGTATGGTGCCAGTAAGATTCCACACAGGTATTAAGCTGTGGCTGTAATCTTTAGACAGTTGATCAACCAAACATCCGTGCAATTGCGCAAGCTCGCCACACCATGTCGGCAAACGGCGCTCACTGCCGATTAAGCTACGCGCCGCCTTTAACTGGCTATCCAGCGCCGCCTTTACTGCCACTTTGCCGTAAGACTGCTGCAATATGACAAAGCTAGGCTGCGCCAGTAAGCTGTCCATTGAGGGCAAAGCGCGGTACAAGGCTTGTGGCGTTTCGGGTGCTTGGGTCATCATCTGTGTCATCTTGTTTAAGTTATTGCCATCTGTTGGATAAAAAGCAGGAAGGGATCAGCAACCCGACTCCCTCCTGCATTGACTTTAGCTATTTGGCTTACGTGGTTTCGTGGGCCATTAGCAGTGGGTTCAATGTTGTCGCCCCAAAGCCTTTGGCATTGAGCTCACTGTCTAACATCAAGGTCGCGAGATCGTCAGCCGCCACATCCATAGACGGTGACATTTCAACAAACATCATCTTGGTGTAGCCATGACATTCATCGCAGCTTTCGATCCGCACTTGAGCCTGAGCATCATCTAGCGACCAAATCGTCATCTCTTTGTCCTGACCGCAACTGGTGCAATGGGCGCGAATGTAATGCCACTCGCTTTCACACAAACTGCAATGCAGATAGCGCAAACCAGCACGGGGCTGATCGACTATCACGCTCGCCACGGGATGACATCCACATACGGGGCACATACTCTGTTGCGCCACCTTACGTTGATCCATCCGCTTGATGACCATAGGTGCCCAATGCGACCAGTAGACGCCCATCGCCGCCCAGATGAATAAGCTAAAATGGGCCGGCACTTCACTGACATGTCCTTGGCGCAGTGAACGCCCCCACGAACTCAGCTGTTCTGGAGATTGCTGCATCAGCAACCGCAGCACTCGCGCCATATCCTCATCCACCTGCGGCAACAAATCACTTAACAGTTGCTGTAGCAGTCCTTGCCAATAGCTATCTGCCTCTGAGCCCAAGCGGGAAAGCGGAGTCGCCTCATCTTTCCCCCAAGCGAGAAGCTGACCGAAGTCAGCCTCCTCCGCCAATTTGGCCTGTATAGAGACCAGACGGCGGCACAGCTCAAAGTAGTCAGCCAGCGGCGAGTCCTTGGCCAATGACAGCAAACGATGCGCCCTTCTGTGATACACAGCTTGGGGATCTGCCGCTTTTAACGGTTTTAGTTCCAGCGGCGATTCGCTGCCGGGGACCAGAGGTATCTCGGCTGTATGACTCATTATTTTTTCTCCACGTCCGAATGTTCATCCAACATCACTGGGTGATGTTTACGGCACCAAGCCTTAGAGACTTTGCCGTAAAGCATGCCCGTTACCGACCCTTCCACCCACGTCGCCATCCAGAAATGCACCATCACAAAAATCAACATGATGAGCGCACAAATGGCGTGTAACAGAATGGCCCAACCCACCACAGTGGCGGAGAAATAAGGCGCAAAATAAGGCTGCCACATGATGATCCCCGTCACGGTTAAAGTGACAGACGTCAGCACGAAGGCGCGAAACAATACCTTTTGCCCCGGGTTGTAATGGCCGATAGGCGGGATTTTCTCCTCGTTCTCGAACATCACATCCTTAATGGCGAGCATCCAAGCGAGGTCGTGCTTTTCCCATTTGTTGTGTTTGTAGTAACGCACCAACATCAACATCAGCGGTAGACACATCATCAAGCCCGCAATGGGATGAATGAACTTCGCCAATTGCGGTGTGCCCGCTATCGCCCCCAACCATTGAAACGACGGATAAAAGAAGGAAAAGCCAGTGAGAAAGGTGACTAGGCCAACTGCTACAATGAACCAATGACAGATGCGATCGAACAGCTTGTGACGCACTATCATTTCTTGCTTATCATGCTTGCTCATTTGTCGCCCTCCTCTTCCTGCTTAGCCTCTTCCTCTGGCGGTTGATAACCCGGCTGGTCCTCTTCCACTATGTTGCGACCGACGGTGATCTTATGCAGACAAGCGACAGCGGCAGTGGCAAGAATGCCCATAGTGCCTAAAGGTTTGACCCAGTCTTGCCACAGAGTCAGTGACAGCGGGATCTGCGGGTTATCAGGCATGTTGTAGCTTTCGGGCTGATTGATATCGTGCAATATCATCATCATACCCGTACCACCTACGCCCTCAGGGTTATAAAGTCCTGCCTTAGCAAAGCCCCTTTCCTTCAGTTCTTCGACCCGTTTTTGCGAGTAAAACAACATGTCCTCACGGGTGCCAAAACGCAGCGCCCCTGTGGTACAGGACTTAACACAGGAAGGTTCCAATCCCACGGCTAAACGGTCAGAGCACATAGTGCACTTGTAGGCCTTGTTGTCCTTAGGATCGATTTTGGGCACATCGAAGGGACAAGCACTGGCGCAATAACCGCAGCCGATACACTTGTCCGAATCGAAGTCCACCACACCATTGGCGTGCTGGATAATCGCGCCCGAGGTCGAACAGGCAGTTAAGCAGGCAGGGTCGGCACAATGCATACAGGCCGAGTGGGTAAATTGCCAACGCAGCTTGTTGCTTTCCATCACCTCATGGAACTCCATCAGGGTCCAACATTGGCCCGATAGCGACATAGGGTTTTGGTAACTACCTTGGAACGTGCCCACTTCTTCCCGTAAATCATTCCACTCAGAACACGCCACTTGGCAGGCTTTACAGCCATTACACTTAGTGGCGTCGAACAGCTTGGCGACCTTTTCTGACGAATTACGCCCCTTTGCCGCAGGCGTCACCGCTGAAGTACCGGAGCGGCGGATAATGTCTTGTGATGCCATAATCAGAGCCCCTTAGCTTTAGTGATGTTAACCAAAAATGCTTTGAACTCAGGCACCTGTGTATTTGCATCCCCCACTTCCGTGGTGAGCACGTTACAGGAGTAACTCTTACGAGTGAGCGCATTATGGCTGCCGTGACGGGGTAACCCGACGGTATGAACTAACTGACCATTCACCTTTAACGGCTGCAGACGTTTAGTCACTAAGGCTTTGGTTTCAATGCTGCCACGTTTAGAGCTGACAGTGACCCAATCCCCATTGGCGATACCTTTTTCTGCCGCCAACATTTCATCGATTTCGACGAAGGTTTCCGGCATAGAAATCGCTGCCAAACGGGCATGAGTAGACCAAAAATTAAAGTGTTCAGTCACACAGTAAGTGGTTGCCACATAAGGGAAGTCCTTATGGGAACCTAAGGTTTCCTTCACACCCGGTAGCATACGTACCGCAGGGTTACTGGTGACCTTGTGTAACGGGTTCACCCCAATAGGCGACTCCATAGGCTCGTAGTGCTCAGGGAACGGACCTTCGGCCAACAACTTAAGGGCAAAGAAGCGACCCACACCTTCAGGTTGCATGATGAAGGGACCTGCGGATTCCTGTGGGGTTAACTTCATATTGAAGTCGCCCACATCGATACCATTCCACTTACCATCAACCCACTCGACGATAGTACGTTTGGGATCCCATGGTTTGCCGTTGATATCGCAAGAAGCGCGGTTATACAGCACGCGACGGTTGGCTGGCCAAGCAAATGCCCAGCCCGGAGTGACACCTTTACCCGAAGGATCATGGTTGTCGCGGCGAGCCATCAGGTTGCCCTCTTCGGTCCAAGAACCCGCATAAATCCAACAGGCGCTAGCAGTACTACCATCAGCTTTGAGTTCAGAGAAGCTACTGAGCTGACGCTGAGTAACGAGATCCTTACCGTTAAGCTCGCGAGCAACTTCTTCGGCATGCGGCGAGTAAGGATTGTGATAATCCCAACTTATCGCTTGCACTGGCTCAGGCAATTTACCGCCCTCTTGCTTGTACAGTTCACGCATGGCCATTAAGACACCGGAGAGGATCTCAGCATCTGGCTTAGCTTCACCCGGCGGGTTAGCGCCCTTCCAATGCCACTGCATCCAACGTCCAGAGTTAACGATGGAACCTTCTTCCTCAGCAAAACACGTCGTCGGTAAGCGGAACACTTCCGTCATGATTTCAGCGGGATTCACCTCGTTGAAGCCATCGGCGTTTTGCCAGAAGGTTGCCGTTTCCGTTGCCAAGGCATCCAGCACCACCATGTACTTAAGATTACTCAAGGCTTTGAGTACCTTATTGCGGTTCGGCATAGAATTAATGGCGTTAACCCCTTGGATAATGTAGCCATTCACTTCACCGTGGAAAGCCATGTCTAAGTGCTTAGTAAAGTCGTACTGTTTATCCCACTTAGGCACCCAGTCATAACCAAAGTCATTTTCAACCGTGGCGTTATCGCCCCAAAAGCTCTTCATTTGCGAAATAAAGAATTTAGGGTAATTCTGCCAATAGTTGGTTTGACCTGGACGCAAGGCGACAGGCGTGTAACGATCGAGATAGGTCTTAAGATCAGTGTCTTTTTCACTCGGTAACTTCAAGTAACCAGGCAAGCTTTGGCACAATAAACCCATATCGGTCGCGCCTTGCACGTTAGAGTGACCACGCAGTGCGTTAACGCCACCGCCCAACACCCCAATGTTACCCAGCAGCAACTGCACCATAGCCATAGAGCGAATGTTCTGCGCCCCTTTAGTATGGTGAGTCCAACCTAAGGCATACATAAAAGTGGCGGCCCTATCGTGGGTATGAGTGCTGCCAATTTGCTGGCAAACCATCTCATAGTCCGGAATCGGCGTACCGGTAATATTGCTTACTGTTTCAAAGTCATAGCGATCTACATGTTGCTTCATTAAGTTCCACACGCAGCGTGGATGCTCGAAGCTAGGATCGACTTTCGCGTAACCCTGTTCGTCTAACTCGTAGTACCAAGACTCTTTATCGTAGCTATCTGTTTCTTCATCGAAACCACTAAACAGACCTTCACTAAAAGAGAAGTCTTCGCGCACTATGTAACTGGCATTGGTATAAGCCTTCACATAGTCGTAGTTCACTTGTTTGGTTTCAATAAGATAGCGGATCACCCCGAGCAGGAAGGCGATATCTGTGCCCGAACGGATCGGCGCATAATAATCGGCCACAGCGGCGCTACGGGTGAAGCGAGGATCGACCACCAAAAGTTTAGCGTTATTATGTTGCATCGCTTCTGTAACCCAGCCGAATCCGACAGGGTGAGCCTCTGCAGCATTACCGCCCATGATAATGATCAAATTAGAATTTTTAATATCGATCCAGTGGTTGGTCATGGCACCACGTCCAAATGTCGGAGCAAGACTTGCTACCGTTGGAGAGTGTCAGTTACGCGCAATAGTATCGATTGCAACTAGGCCCAGTGCCCGTGCAAATTTCTGGGTGATATAGCCGCCTTCGTTCGGCATCGCCGACGAGGTCATCATCCCAGTGCTAAGCCAACGGTTAACCGTCGTCCCGGCAGAATTCTTTTCAATCAAGTTAGCATCACGATCATCTTTCATCAGGCGGGCGATGCGTTGGTAAGCTTCGCTCCAGCTGATACGCGTCCATTCATTGCTGCCTGGCGCACGGTACTCTGGGTATTTAAGCCGATTAGGGCTGTTTACATAGTCCACTAAACCAGCGCCTTTAGGACACAAGGCCCCACGGTTGACTGGATGGTCTGCATCCCCTTCGATATGGAAAATACTCTGTTCGGCGTTCTTGCCATTACTCCCTTTGCTGTACATCAGCAATCCGCAACCCACTGAGCAATAGCAGCAGTTATTGCGGGTTTCTTTCGCGCTAATGAGTTTGAATTCCCGAACGGCCGCATAGGCCTTTTCGGACATCAATCCCAACGCTGAAATTGCTGAGGTGGCAGCTCCGGCAGCACACAGTCTAAAAAACTGGCGTCTGTTCATTGCGTCCTCTCACACTCTTGTCGTTATGAGTCTAGTGGTTGCTGTGGTAAAAATGGCAACCGATTGAGTGAGTCCTACTAAAGACCACACTTAATTTAAGATTATCCCCAAAGAAGAAATAGATAACAAATAATGACATTAGATCAAGATCTCAAATAAACAACCACAGAACTTAACTCCAAAAAAAATCAATAAAAAAGCATTAAAGACCATTTATAAATGATAAAAGCACAACAATAGGAATTAAAAACCAATAATCCACAAAAGACAATTTGTCCAACATGACAACCCCATATTGTCCCACACCATAGAGTTATGGTTATTAAAAATGATTATATGCATTCAAATATGCATAATGATGGCGGATAAAAACACAAAAGTGACGGTTTATTGAGGGGTAAGTAGCCACTGAAATTGACAATGTAAAGATCAGCGCAAAAAGTGCAGAGTCTGCGGTGTTAAACACACCAAAAGGGCAAAGATGAGGATCGAGCTAAAAAGGGGAAACACTCAAGAAAAAGGCATAAGAAATCCACTTATGCCTGCATTTTGTTTTATTTCAGCAGTTATGTTTAGCAAGTTGGGGAGTGAATCCTGAGTATTTCAGCAAAAGCGCCCCAATACACCCAACTCAACCGAGTCAACAACGGCTTAGTCGTTACACACTAAGAACTAAAGCGCTTAAAAGCTCGCTAGCGTTCCTGCTGGCAGGTAAGCGTTAAAGCTTGCTGTGTATAACAGGTCTGTCGCGGCTTCGATATCTGGTGCGAAGTACCTGTCTTTATCGTAATAGGCGACGACTTCACGCAATTCGGCTTTGGCCTTAGCCACTGCAACACTTGGCATTAAAGGTGCGCGGAAATCTAAACCCTGCGCCGCCGCTAACAATTCAATTGCCAGTACACCACGAGTGTTTTCACTCATATCGCGTAAACGACGGGCCGCAAACGTCGCCATAGAGACGTGATCTTCTTGGTTAGCCGATGTTGGTAAACTGTCTACCGATGCTGGATGGGCGTAGGTTTTGTTCTCAGACGCCAAAGCTGCCGCTGTCACTTGAGCGATCATAAAGCCTGAGTTCACGCCGCCGTTTTTCACCAGGAAAGGCGGCAGTTTCGACAGGCTAGAATCGATTAACAGTGCGATACGACGCTCAGCAATAGAACCCAGTTCGGCAATCGCAATCGCCAGATTATCCGCCGCCATAGCCACAGGTTCGGCGTGGAAGTTACCGCCCGAAATGATATCGCCCGTGTCTTGGAACACCAGTGGGTTATCGGTTACGCCGTTGGCTTCAGTGCCTAACACATCGGCCGTATGGCGAATTTGGGTCAAGCAAGCACCGAGTACCTGTGGCTGACAGCGCAGTGAGTAAGGATCTTGCACCTTTTCACAGTTAACGTGACTTAAGCTTATCTCAGACTCTTCGCCCAATAGATGACGGAAAATCATGGCCGAATCGATTTGACCTTTCTGACCACGGGCCGCATGGATGCGTGAATCGAACGGGCTACGACTGCCCATCGCCGCTTCGACGCTCATGGCACCGATCACTGAACTCGCCGCAAACAAGTCTTCGGCGTGGAATAACCCTTCCAGTGCCAGCGCTGTCGACGCTTGCGTGCCGTTAAGCAAAGCGAGCCCTTCTTTGGCCGCTAAATCGATTGGCTTGAGACCAGCAATTTCTAAACCTTCGGCGGCAGAAATTAACTCACCTCGATAGCTCATTTCGCCTTCGCCCAGCATAGGCAAACACATGTGCGCCAGTGGCGCTAAGTCACCCGATGCGCCCACTGAGCCTTTTTCTGGCACGCAGGGATAAACTTCGGCGTTCACTAAACTGATTAAGAAGTTAATCACTTCTAAACGAATGCCCGAGAAGCCACGGCTTAATGAATTGATTTTTAACACCATCATCAAACGTACTGTGGCGTCTTGCATGTATTGGCCCGTACCAGCAGCGTGCGACAACACGATTGAGCGTTGCAGTAATTGCAGATCTTCGGGCGCTATCTTGGTATTGGCCAACAAGCCAAAACCCGTGTTGATGCCATAAACGGTGCGACCTTCATCCAACACTTTTTGCACGATTTGCGCGCTGGTGTTGATGTCAGTAATGGCCTCTGGCGCGAGTTCGAGTGTCAGCTTATGGCGGCTGATTTCGCGTAATTGCGCTAGGCTCAAGCTACCCGGCGTTAACACTAAGTGATTCACAGATTTCATATTTTTAGCTCCAAGCTTTTAGTTATTATTGTTATTTTAAGAAGTTAGCATCGGCTACTCTTGCATAGGTAAGTCGAGGCCTTGCTCTTTGGCGCAGTTTTTCGCAATCTCGTAGCCCGCATCGGCATGGCGCATCACGCCTGTCGCTGGGTCATTCCACAGCACACGGCCAACACGTTTTGCCGCCGCATCAGTACCGTCACACACAATGACCACACCCGAATGTTGGCTAAAGCCCATGCCGACGCCGCCGCCGTGGTGTAATGACACCCAAGTTGCGCCACTAGCCGTATTGAGTAGTGCATTCAATAATGGCCAATCGGATACTGCATCTGAGCCGTCCAGCATAGATTCGGTTTCGCGGTTCGGGCTGGCAACTGAGCCAGAATCTAAGTGATCGCGGCCAATCACCACGGGCGCCGACAACTCGCCATTTTTGACCATTTCATTAAAGGCTAACGCTAAACGGGCGCGATCTTTTAAGCCGACCCAGCAAATACGCGCAGGCAGACCTTGGAAGGCGATGCGCTCGCGTGCCATGTCTAACCAATTGTGCAAGTGTGGATTATCCGGAATAAGCTCTTTCACTTTGGCGTCGGTTTTGTAGATATCTTCTGGATCGCCAGAAAGCGCCACCCAGCGGAATGGACCAATACCTTCACAGAACAGCGGACGAATATAAGCAGGCACAAAACCTGGGAAATCAAAGGCGTTTTCAACGCCCATCTCAAACGCCATTTGGCGAATGTTGTTGCCGTAATCTAAGGTAGCTGCGCCGGCAGTTTGCAAATCGAGCATGGCTTGTACTTGCACCGCCATCGAGGCTTTTGCTGCTTTCACTACGCCCGCTTCGTCGGTTTTACGCATGGCCGCAGCCTCTGCCATAGTCCAACCCTGCGGTAAATAACCGTTTAATGGATCGTGGGCAGAGGTTTGGTCGGTTACGACATCAGGTGTAACGCCGCGCTTAACCAGTTCTGCAAACACATCGGCGGCATTTGCCAGTAAGCCAACAGATACAGGCTTGCCAGCTTGGTTTGCCTCTTCAATCATCGCCAATGCTTCATCGAGCGAAGTGGCTTTCTTGTCGACATAGCGGGTGCGCAAACGGAAATCGATGCGGGTCTCGTCGACTTCACAGGCTAACACCGAGAAGCCCGCCATAGTGCCCGCCAGCGTTTGCGCGCCGCCCATGCCACCTAGCCCGCCAGTGAGGATCCATTTGCCTTTGGAGATACCATCAAAGTGCTGTTTCGCTACAGAAACGAAAGTCTCGTAGGTGCCTTGAACTATGCCTTGAGTACCAATGTAGATCCACGAACCTGCGGTCATCTGGCCGTACATGGCCAAACCTAACTTATCTAACTCGTTGAAATGCTCCCAGTTCGCCCAATGTGGTACTAAGTTTGAGTTAGCGATTAATACGCGCGGCGCATCGGCGTGGGTGCGAAATACGCCCACAGGTTTGCCCGATTGCACTAATAAGGTTTCGTCATCTTCGAGGCGTTGTAAGACTTCGATAATTTTGTCGTAGCAATCCCAGTCGCGGGCGGCGCGGCCGATACCACCATAGACGACTAAGTCTTCTGGGCGCTCGGCCACATCTGGGTGCAAGTTGTTCATTAACATGCGCATTGGCGCTTCGGTGAGCCAACTCTTACAGCTTAATTGTGTGCCATGCGGTGCAATAATGCGGCGGCTTGGGTCGTGGCGCTTGTCCATTGAATTTTCCTCTTTCAACCTGTGGTGCTAACTCGTATTCGCTAAGTCGCTAATACGGGTCAGCACTATTGTTTTTATTGTGTTTTTATCTTTTAACTTATAAGGGTACAGCTATTGGAGTGACTGATTTACATCGGTAAATAACGCCACTGGCGCTACTTGCTAAAAGTTAAGTGGCCGCCGAGTTTAAAGCGGCTGCCGGGGTGAACTAACTTGGCAAAACTCACGACGCCTTGGCGTGACCAAGTGCGGCGTAAAATCTGTAAACAGGGCTCAGTGGCGGGGATTTCGAGCCTTTGCTGTAATTCTTCACTGGCGATAATCGCTTCAATCGTGTGATGCGCCTCGGTCAGCGGTGCCACTTGGGACAAATATTCGTGGGGTGTCTGCTGGGTAAAATCCTGCAATAAATAATCGGGCACCAACTCGGGATTCACATAACGCTCTTCAACTTGCAACGGTAAGCCCTGCTCGCAATGCACTAAGATCGAATGGAATACTGTCGCACCGTGCTCAAGTCCAAGGGAAATTGCGATACTCGTACTCGCCACGACTTGTTCTAACACCCATTGCTGCACGCTATAGCCGTGGCCGCGGTCTTTTATCTCATCGGCAATATTGCGGATCGCCAACATAGACGACTGGGATTTACACCCTGCGACAAAGGTGCCTAGCCCTTGAGAACGCTCAAGCACACCGCTATCCGTCAGTTCGGTTAACGCACGTCGCGCCGTCATTCGGCTGCAGGTAAATAAGTCGGCCAGCTGATTCTCGGAAGGCACGCGGGCGTTTTCTTCCCACTCGCCAGATTCGATAGAGGAGATAATGTATTGCTTAATTTCTGCAAACTTAGGAATAGCCAAAACACATCCTCTTAAATTCAGCTTCTTGTTCCTGTGCCCTTGCGAAAGTCATGCTTGCTAAAGTGGCACGGACGAAGGCGACAAAGACACGGGTCTGTCATGCCACTTTCAAACGGTGAAAATAGCGGCTACAATCCTAGCTTGTATATACAAGTAAATACAAGCTAGCTCACATAAATTTAATAAACCGTTAATCACTTGGTTAACATCTGCCAGCACAGCGAGGGGAATACATGTCTTGGGATCAGGTTTGGATTGACGTTAACTTAGCCACAATGGACCCTTCCATATCAGCACCTTATGGCGCGATCACCAACGCGGCTATCGCAGTTAAAGATGGCAAAATTGCTTGGCTTGGCCCCCGCAGCGAACTGCCCGCCTTCGATGTGTTGTCCATTCCCGTTTACAGAGGCAAAGGCGGCTGGATCACTCCAGGATTGATTGATGCCCACACCCACTTAATCTTTGCCGGTAATCGCGCCAATGAATTTGAGTTACGCCTACAAGGCGCGAGTTACGAAGAAATTGCCCGCTCAGGTGGCGGCATTATTTCGACCGTTAAGGCCTGCCGCGAAGCGGATGAAGCAGAATTATTTGAACTCGGCCGCCAGCGCTTAAACGCCCTAGCCAAAGAAGGGGTGACTACGGTTGAGATCAAATCAGGTTACGGCTTAGATACTGAAACTGAATTGAAAATCCTGCGTGTCGCACGCGAGCTCGGCAAGCATCACCACGTAGATGTGAAGACCACATTCCTTGGCGCCCATGCGATTCCGCCTGAGTATAAAGACAACAGCGACGGCTATGTCGACTTAATTATCAATAAGATGCTGCCCGCAGTGATCGCCGAAAACCTTGCCGATGCGGTGGATGTGTTCTGCGAGAATATCGCCTTTAATCTTGAGCAAACCGAACGGGTACTTAGTGCTGCCAAAGCGGCGGGCTTAGAGATTAAACTCCACGCCGAACAGCTAACCAATATGGGTGGCAGCGCACTGGCTGCACGTCTTGGCGCTAAGTCTGTGGATCATATTGAATACTTAGATGAAGCAGGCGTTAAAGCCTTAAGTGAAAGTGGCACCTGCGCCGTACTGCTGCCGGGCGCGTTTTACTTTTTGCGGGAAACCCAAAAACCACCTATCGATTTACTGCGCCAATACGACGTACCTATGGTGCTCGCCAGTGACTTTAATCCTGGTTCATCCCCCATTTGCTCAACCCTGCTGATGCTGAATATGGGCTGCACCTTGTTCCGCTTAACGCCAGAAGAGGCCCTCGCGGGTTTAACACTCAATGCCGCCAAGGCACTAGGGATTGAAGATAACGTCGGCAGCTTAGTGGTTGGTAAACAGGCTGATTTCTGTCTGTGGGATATCGCCACGCCTGCACAACTAGCCTATTCCTACGGCGTGAATCCCTGCAAAGATGTGGTGAAAAATGGTAAGTTAGTTCATCAATAGAATGCTCGTACTCGCCGCAAATGTGCATAAGTAGCAAACAAAATAAGGTCGCAAAATCAAACTTGGCGACCTTATCTTGTTTAATGGCTCGGTTAGTTTAAAAAAGGATTTAAGCTTAAACACTGGCCCCATTTTCTAACTGTTCATCTTCTTGTTTCACCAGCTTATGCTCACCTTCGTTACAACCGATTTTCCAATAGCTCGAAGTATAAAAATGACTCTTAGGCAATGAATGCGCTTGCTTAAAATGCCTTCTTAACGCGCGCATGCTATTAAATTCACAAGCAATCCACACGGCGGGCTCGCCAGTAAGCCAAGGTAATTGGGCAATCCGCTCAACCAAAGGGCGACCTTCGGGATCGGCCTCAGGATTAATCACCCAATGCAGCTCAACATTTTCGGGATGCACAAGAGGCTGAATGTCGGCTTCGCTCAATACTTCAATCACAGCGTAACCCACGGCATTGTTTGGTAATTGTGCCAGATTCACGCTGATAGCGGGCAAGGCGGTCATATCACCTGCGAGTAAAAACCAATCCGCCTCAAAGTTGATCTGTTTTTTAAGCCCGGGTCCGCCAATTTGAATAATATCGCCCACCTGCGCCGTTTTCGCCCAACTCGATGCGGGGCCGTCGGTATCGTGCAGTACAAAATCCACATCAATTTCATCAACACGTTGCTGGCGAATCGTGTAGGTTCGCATCAAGGGACGTTCACCCGCTTGTGGAAATAACAACTTGATATAGGCACTCTCTTGATCAATAGGAAAACCAGCGAATCCCGCACCGCCTAAGGTCATGCGTAACATATGCGGGGTGATATAAGTCGAGCGGATCACTGCCAGCTCACGTGGTGCAGGTTTATTCATTATGATTTTCTCCTATGGCGTGTTCTTCCATTAAGCGTGCCTCAACGGCTCCTTTGCCAATCGGGTCTTTTGGCTTACTGGATGGTCTTTTTTGAGCAGGGCAATCCGCACCACTTTTAGCGGCAGCCGCCTCATCCACACTTTTGCTGATCCGATTGGCAAGTTTAATAAAAGTATCAACTTCGGCTGAACTGAGCGCCTGCGTCATGCGCGCCACGGTTTTACGTTCTGAGGCATTGATCTGAGTCATGATCTTTTCCCCCTCAGCCGTGGGTCGCAGCAACTGGCTGCGGCCATCCTTAGGGTTATCGATTTTAGTGATCAACCCACTCTGCTGTAGCTCATTAAGAACACGGGTAATTTGTGCTTTATCCCGCTGCATACGCAGGGCGATAGACTGAGCTGTCGATTCAGGATTGCGACACACGCCCTTCAAGGCACGGATATGAGTGACAGGTAAATCAATCTCTTGTGCAGCAATATCGCTACGCAATTGCTTTTTGTAGGCATGCACTAATCTGTGCAAAGTTTCACTGAGTGACAATGAAGGCATAGAAGGCTCTCGATATAGTTGACTTAATCAACCATATCGAGACTAATTGACAGTGTCAACTATACTGAGCTTAAAAACCGTATTTTTGGCTAACATCCGCTAACAATGCCTGCCACTTAGGATAGCTCGATAACTCCCCATTCCAGGGCGCCATGGTCTTTTCTATCTCAGGCTTTTGGCCTTGCTTTAACTGATATAAATAAGCAAACGCTGAGGCACGATAATTAGCAAGACAATGAACTAAAACATTTTTTCCTTATGCTGATCCATTGCTGTAAAGAAGGCTTCTACATCTTCTACCTTTGGATTTTGCCAATCCACGGGAATATACACGTACTCCATTCCGGCCTGAGTCACGAGTTTTCTTTCATCGGGATGGGCATCTTTGCTACTGTCCGGCATAAGGTTGATCACTACATCCACACCCGCCTGTTTAAGCTGTTGAAACTGTTGTTCATTCGGTAAACCCGAACTTAATAGCTGTGGCGCTTGCTGCTGTAATGCCCTCACATCTTTTATATTTTCGACCGATTTAAATTCAGTAGTGATATTAGCGGCATTCGCCAGCGGAGCACCTAGAAACAGGGCAAAAACAAGGCTCGACAGTGCGTTTTTTCTCATCAACAACTCCTTAATCAACATAAAAAATCTGAGGCTTGCTTAATCCTCTGATAATCTCTTATCCGCTAAGTTCAGTAAAATCACTCAGGATGTAAAAACCTTTGAGCAAGCGCTCATTTTTAATATTAGGGCACCTTAACTAAGGGGATTTTCAATAGAGACATTGGTACGACCAAACTGGTTTCAGGGATGTCATTGAATTTACAGAGGAGAATCCTGTAAGTTAGTGAAAACAAGCTAACAGGCGCGAAATGGAGTTGTTATGTTAAGGATACTGAGTTTGCTGCTACTGATTTTTTCCAGCCAAAGCTTAGCCAGTTCATGGCCTGTACCTAAGTCGATCGTGATGGTTAGTCCTGATGGAGGAGTGATTGCGCGACTCCACTCAGGCTCATTTCCCTTAAACAAACCTGAGTCAGCACAGATGAGTATTTTTATCTGGAATGAGCAGTCTGGGTATGTGCTTTCCGAGCGCTATCCACTGCCTTATCGCTTTGCTCCAGCCAAATTTGCAGTAAACGACAACGGGTTTGTGATTACCGTAGGCAAATATGTTGCGGAAGAAACTGGCCCAGATATTGGCATTTTTAATCCTCAAGGACAGCAAATACAGTCCTATATCTTGGAGCAACTTTTCCCTGATGCAACACAAAGACAGCAATTAATCGCTCAGTCACAAAAATTAACCGCTGAATGGCAGCAACGTCAACAAGATGAGCCTCAATGGTATTGTCTGTCGGCACCAGAAGTCATGATGAGTAATGCTTTCTCTGTTAGGCATGAATTAGGCGCTTTACTGTTTTATGTGGATGAGAATCCATTTGAAATCCACTTATTCGATGGTGGCTGCCCATGATAGTGTTCCACAAGGATTCCATTAGTTCCCGGACAACGAATCCTCTCTTCTCACTCCAAAGTATCTATAAAACTAGCAACAAAATTTTTGCGGTTTGGTTGCAATAAACTGCTAGGATAACCGTTCAAATTTGAGCTTGATCACACTAATCACGGATTAACACTTGAGGTATAGGTTCAATAACGGATTTGCCTCAATGTCTTTGTATGAGTAACCCGATGAAAAGAATAATAAATGCGTTAATGCTGGCCATGTTAGCAACGGGTTGTAGCGATCCAAACCCAACGCAGACCAATCAAACCACCGAGCAAGCCAAGGCCGAAACCGTTCAGGTCCTGAGCCTTAAGCAGCAACTCGCGCCAATCACCCAGCGTTATTTTGCCCTAAGACCCGAAATCGCCACCTATTATGGCGTGGCCGAGAATGAGGCAGGCAAGGATGTGCTTTCTAAGCTGACCGATTACAGCCCATCGGGGGAAAATCATCGCCGTAAAGTGCTTAAGGCCATATTAGCTGAACTCAATACTATCGATGCCAGCCAGCTTAGCGCCTCGGAGCAAGTGAGTTTAGGCTCGATAAAATCCGAAATCGCTGGTGCCCTGTTACCTGCCGAAACCGTGGCCTATGGCACTATGCTCGGTGAATACGGTGTTTGGTTTTTACCATATGTTGTCAACCACTTATCTGGATTGCATGTTGAATTTCCGGGGTATATGGAAGATAAGTTTGCGGTCACCACCCCAGAACAAGCTAAGGCCTATCTCAACCGCTTAACCATGTACCCAGCCGCCATGGGCACAGTTATCGATAAGCTGGATCAAGATGTGCAAATGGGGGTGATCCCACCCGACTTTATTATCGATAAGACCATAGCCGTGTTGCAGCAACAGTTAGTGTACCATGCTAATGAGCATCCCTTAGTCAGCAGTTTTAAAGCCAAATTAACCGCCGCCCAAGTACCTGAAAGTGAGGCGTTGGCGAACTCTGCCGCCGAACTGGTGGAGACCAAATATTACCCTGCGACGCGCCAGTTGATTTCCGCACTGCAAGCCGTGCGCCTCAAGGCCACCCATGTGGCGGGACTCGGCCACCAACCTCAAGGCGCTAAACTCTATAAGGCGATGATTAAACACCTCGCCAATTCGGAGATGACCCCAGATGAGATCCACCAACTAGGATTAGACGAAGTTGCGCGCATTACCGCCGAGATGGATGTGTTACTCAAACAAGTGGGTTACCGCAAAGGCACAGTTGGCGAGCGCATGCAGCGATTGCTCAAGAATCCTAAATACATCTACCCCAACACCGCCGAGGGTAAACAGCAATTAATGACGGACATTCACGGCTATCTCGCCAAAGTGAATACCAAATTGCCGTTATGGTTTGGGCTGTTACCGAATCAAGACGTCGCGATTGAAGCAGTGCCCGATAGCCGCGCCGCCGCGACCAGCGGCGCATTTTACGATGCGCCTTCACAGGATGGTTCGCGTAAGGGCACCTTCTGGATAAGTCTGTACGATATGGCGGCGCTGCCCTCCTATTCGCTGCAAACCTTAACCTATCACGAGACCAACCCCGGCCATCATCTACAGACGCTCATCGGTCTGTCGGATACCTTGCCGCTGCTGAGTACCATTTTTTACTCTAATGCCGCAGGAGAAGGTTGGGCGCTGTATGCCGAGCGCTTAGCTGCCTAGATGGGCATGTATCAGGATAATCCAATTAACGATCTTGGCCGCTTGCAGTCTGAGCTCCACCGCGCGGTGCGCTTAGTGGTCGACACGGGTATTCATGCCAAGGGATGGAGCCGTGAGCAAGCCATTGATTATGCGGTGGCTACTGAGGGAATACACCTCTCTGAAGCCACGGGCGAAATCGAGCGCTATGTGGTTTGGCCGGGGCAAGCCTTGGGTTACAAGTTAGGTGAACTGAAAATTATCGAACTGCGGGCCAAGGCCAAAAAAGCCTTGGGCGATAAGTTTGATATAAAAGTCTTCCACGACAGGCTGCTCGAAAACGGCGCCTTGCCCTTAGATCTATTAGAGCAAAAAATCGATCAGTGGCTCGAATCCGCTAAGGCGGCCAATGCCGCCGCAGAGACCAAGGTGTAACTCGGGTAAAACCACTCAAATCATCTTAATATAGGGGCAGCTTAGGCGGCCCCTGTCTTTTTACGGCTCCCTTTGTTTTTACGGCTCCCTATGCTTTTACGTTTCAGGTTAATCCGCAAAACGACGCTGATACTTGCCGCTTAAATAGCGGATCACCACAAAACCGACAACACCAGGCAGTGTCCACGACAGCAGGCGCAAATTGCCATGGTCGATAAACAAACGGCTGCCACCAAAGGCGAAAAAGGCGGTGTAGCAGGCGATACCCGAACCAATCATGGCGCCTAAATGCTCAATCCACCATTCTAATTTGGTCAGCGTCGCCTTAACGCTATAACGCAGGAATCCCGCCCCAACTGTTGTACCTAACAGGCCGAAAATCATCGCAAGGATCAGCTTTTCTTGGTATCCCCATAGCGCCATCACAGGGCCAAGTAGCGTCAAGCTCAGCATTAACGACAAATGCAGCGGCGACTTTAATTGCTGACGCTGCGTCTTATAACGCAGAACCAACACGCCATGCCTAACGGTCACTAAGGTTAATAAGCTGATATAGATGAGAAATATCCAAGCATTTTTACGATCCGCAATCTGCGCTGCTAAGGCGTCGGCACTGGCCTCAGGCTGTTTAATCACGGCGAGCGGATCAATGAGGCCCGTCGTTGCCATCGCCACGCCAGTCGCTGCCACTGTATACATGGCATAGACATAATAACGGCCAAAACGACTATGGTTCGCGCTGCCCTTTTTCAGCATGGCAGGCATCCAAAATAACACTAATGCCAGTGCGCCGGCGGTAATATGCACAAATTGCGACAGGGTGAAAATCGTGTTCATCATCTTGCTCCATCAAAGTTTGAAGCTTGATATTAACGAGCGTGGGAGTCACCCATAAGTGCCAAAAGTCATGTTTTAGGGATTAGCAGAAAGCAGCCACTGGGTGTGGCTGCAATTGGGGTGCTTATAGTCCGGTATGTTTATCAAGTTTTAAAGTATCGATTATCGAGAAGGTATAACCTAACTCGGTAAACATTTGCTCGATATTACGCTTAAAATCGATGGGGCGATCTAAATCGAGTTGATTGATAAAGAAATGGTGTTTGGTCGGGATCTTTATCAGTAATTGTTTTTGATAGAAACAGGCTTCAACTTCGGCATTTAATTCGCGACCTAAGGCCAAGAGATTTTCCATCATCAAGGGATTGAGTAAGTAGCGCGCCTCGACTTGGTCGCTGCTATAAACCTCAAAGCGCCGCTCGAACCTTACGTCCTCAAGCTTGACGCGCGACAACTTAGTCTTAAAACCCTCAAGGCGATTTTTTAAACTGCCCTTATCTGTGACTAACAGCGTAGTACTATTGAATCGCTTAGGAATATTGCAAGCCAGCAGCACACCATTGAAGATGATCTCCCGCTGAACCGAGCCATTATCGTTCGCTTTAGTGTTGTAAGCATCGACCTCATAAAACTGAAACGGCACCTTGTTATAGGTTCCCTTAAGGCAATTTTGCGCATACTGCTTATCGGTTTTAGGCAGCAGCCCCAACTCAAGGAAGGGAGAGAAATCGACCTTAGGCTCCCTCGTTAACGCAAAGTCATCGCCAAAATACTTAAGGCTAATAGGATAGAGTTTTTCAAAGGCGGCATTATAGAGCTCATTGCTTTCCTTACCCGAGGCAATGACCGCTAACGCTATCACGGGAGCGGGCAGGAACGCGACAATCATCAAAGGCACAAAATAATCCATAGGCACCAGCATAAACTGGACCCCGAGCAGCCCGGCGAATGCACCCAAAATCACCGTGATGCATATGTAGTAGATTGGGGTGGTGAACTTGGCATTTTCACGCCGCCTTTGGTTTACGCCTTCACGCTTTGCTTCAAACGGACCGCATTTAGGGGCGACTTTTTGTTTGTAATACTTCTGAAAAGCAATACGGTGATCTTCGGGAATATCAAATTCAATCGAACTCATTGGCTCCTACTCTTACGATTCAAATCCATTTAGGCCAATGATTTTACATAATTTAGTGACCGAAAAACAGTTAAGCAGCCTGCGGTATATGCTGAACTAATCGTTAACCGAGGCTAAAGACAAACGACGCGCTCAACGCTGCAACAACCAAAAGATGACTAACACCCCAAAGGAAGCGGCTAAGGTGGTCAGCGTCAGCGCAAAACCTTTGAATGATAATAGGTTTAAGCTAAAACCATCTAACGCTAACACAGCCAAGCCCAGTGGCATTTGGATAAACACAGCAGTGAACCAATCGAAGGGAAGTTGAGGAAAAATCCTGTGATAAGCGTAAAGCACTAAACCTGCTAGTAATATCAGCAAACTCGCATCGTGAGCCCCTAACAACAGGTACTCCACACTGTTCGGCGTAATCTTGGGCACTGCGCTCAACATATCCAGCATATAACCCGCGCTAGCGACTAAGGAGAAACTGATAAAACTCAGTAAAGCTAATAAGATACCAAAGCCAAGTGCGGGTAAATATTTCATTGAAGGTCTCTCTATTTGCAGCTGAAAATAGGCAGTCTCATCTCCCGAAAACCACAGCATGCAAGCCACAGAATAGAAAAGGGACTTTAGCTACAATAGCAGGCTAAATTTCCCTTAGCTATTAAGACCATAGTCTTATGGCCGCCACAAACTTAAGCGCAATAAACGAGATGAAAGCCAGTATCAAGCCAGTGTTTTCTCCGACAATCAGCGGATAAGCTTTTAAAATTACTAGATTAATCAAATTTCAATCTATCTGCTTAGTGATATCGACCACAATTTGCCCATGTGTTTGGGCGAAATAGACTAGCCAATTTCGCCAATAACGCTTAGGATCGGAGTTGCATTTTTAAGCCAACATATTGTGGAGTATCAAAACATTATGGGTATCAGAGCCATAGTCGTAGACACAGCAGGCACCACGACAGACCTAAACTTTATCCAAGATGTACTATTCCCCTATTCTGTCAAAGCCTTGCCAGACTTTTTAGAACAGAACCAACACAATGTATTGGTTGAAAACTGTATTTGTGACACCCGAGATATCGCCCTAGAGCCAGATGCGGACTTAGCACGCGTGACTGAAATTTTGCAGCAGTGGGTCAGCGAAGATCGTAAAGCAACACCACTCAAAACTCTGCAAGGCTTGATCTGGAAGCAAGGCTACGCCCATGGCGAATTTAAGGGCCATATCTTCCCTGACTTTATTGAAGCAGTGAAACGCTTTAGCGCACAAAATCTGCGTATTTATAGCTTTTCATCGGGTTCGGTCGATGCGCAAAAACTGTTGTTCAGCCACAGTGACGGCGGTGATTTAACCGAGATGTTTAACGGTCATTTTGATACCCGTACCGGCAACAAATTAGATAAACAGGCTTACTGCAATATCCTCAACACTATCAGCTTAAGCCCTAAGCAAGTGCTGTTTGTGTCTGATGTGATTGAAGAATTAAAGGCTGCCGACGCTGCAGGCATGATGACCTGCCAAATGGTACGCGATAGCAAACAACGCACGGGTGAGTTCCGCACCATCAGCAGCTTCGATGAGCTACTGATTGAATAACGTGATTGTTGAATAACACGATAGTCGACTCACTCAGCCAAGCTGATTTAGCCAAAATGAAAGCGACCTTATGGTCGCTTTTTTATGGGGCAGCTTATTTGCCCTTTTCCGTCAAAGGAAATGCGGCCGAGATACACTTTTTCACCTCAAAACGATAACCATAATCCGCTTTCTTATCCGGCGTGATCTGCAAAATCTCATAGTCATTTAACTCGATCACATTCGATTCGGCGGGCTTCTCACAACGCGAACGGCTATTGGCTTCAAGCGCAAAGGCAAACGTCGCTAACCACTGCCGCACGAGATACTGATATTGCGCCCGCACCGACGCATAGGTTTGCTTGCGTTCCGCTTCTTCGCGCTCATCGGCAGTTTGTTTATCAGCCGGTTTGTCGGCTTCAAGCTCGGGCTTAATCTTAGCTAACTCAGCAATCGGTGCCGTCAGCACATCGGTCGTATGCGGCATAAGCCCTAATGCTGGCTCGACGGGATTATGTTCAGAGGCTTCTTGAGTTGTTGTAATAAAGTCTGCGAACGAGGTTTGAAGGCGGGTTTCTAAATCAATCAGTAAGCTCAAGTGATACAAAACCACAGTCGCTAGCACGATACGGATCATAAAGGTCGTTTTACGGAATGAAGTATGCGAGGTAAGCCGTAACGATTTGACACCTAAAGGTTTAAGCAAAAAAATCAATACTAAATAGATGGGGATAATCAACTGCAATGCCAGCAGCACAATTGCGCTCACCATTAAAAACCAAGCTGGCATATAGAGTAAAATCGCTAAGTTATGGGTGTAATCCAGATGACTTGCCGACACCCCAACCACTTCGTTAACTATGGCGCCAGACCAACCTAAGGCAAAGTTGGCAATAATGGCGTAAAACAGCAACAACACGGCCTTGCCCGCCAAACTGTGCCAGACCCGCTCGAACACGGGCCAAAACTCGATGGCCATGGCGATGACAGCAATCACTGCGACCACACCCATCAAATCGGAACTAAAGGCCAATATCAAGGCAATAAGATACAGCTTTTGCGCAAAGGATAACTTAGCAAACCCTTGGCTTAAGTAGCGCCACAACTTGCTCAACCCTAGCTGGAGCTTGCTAAGTAAAGGCTTGATGACTTGCCGTAAGTGCTGGCGGGCAGATTCAGTGTAACGACCTAAATTCATTATAATTTTAAATTCCGGTTACGATTAAGACACGCTTGAGTTGCCGATGTAAGCTGCAAAATCTATGGCGACACTCGCGTCACCTATGCCAGTGTAGCGACTAACTTTGGCAATTCACTAGCAAAATTTGCCGAGTCCTCCCTTACGGCGAAATGAATCTCCCACGAGATTCTATGTCGATGATGTGGAAAAGAAATACCGTTTAAATGGATTTGGAAGTAATACCTATGATTAAAATCAAAGCGACCTAAAGATCGCTTCACTGAAGTGCTATGAAGCTGACTCAAAATAGACTCAAACGACACTTAACTCCCGCTCGGCAAAGACAGCTTTCGCGACGAACATGCCATTCAGTGCTGCGGGGAAGCCAGCATAAACAGACATTTGCAGTATCACTTCGACGATTTCCTGCGGTGCACAACCGACATTCAACGCGCCATTAATATGGACGTTGAGCTGCGGCTGACAATGCCCCAACGCTGTGAGCGCCGCGACTGTAACTAACTCCCGCGTCTTAAGATCGAGTCCTTCACGCAGATAAATATCACCAAAAGGATATTCGATAATGTACTTGCCCAAGTCAGGGCAAATATTTGCCAGACTGCTGATCACTTTCTCGCCCGCCTCGCCGTCGATTTCAGTCAGCTTAGCTAAGCCCTGCACATACCTTTGATTACTCATTTTGACTCCTTTGGATTTGACCACAGAAGTCAGCTTACGCCTTAGAGTTAACTCTAAGTCAACAGTTGATTGATGAATAATACAGGTAGCCCTGTGATTGAAGAAGAAAGACAGCAGCTAAAGATAAAAGCGAAGAATATTAATCGATTAGGATTTAAATGCGGGACTGAGCGACTCAGCCGAATCGCTAAGCTTAATCACTGAAATGCGTTTGGTAATAGCGGATTTTTTGCTCGAGGGCAATCAGATGCGCCTGCTCTTGGCGAATACGCTCAGCCAATTGTGTTGCATGTTGCTCGAGCAACTGCTGTCGCGGGCCTGCGGTTACATCGCCTTGAGCACGCAGTTCGGCATAGGTCAAAATCTGCTTTAGTGGCATGCCCGTTTCTTTTAAGCGATTGATAAACTCAATCCACTGCGCCTCTTTCTCAGCATAATCGCGGTGCCCGCTCGCATTTCGCACCACAGACTGCAGCAGGCCGATTTTCTCGTAATACCTGAGTGTATGCGCCGACAAACCTGTGAGTGCAGCAAACTGACCTATGTTCATAATCTAACGATCCGCAGGATGGTTAACACCATCATTCGTGGGCACATTGTCTAAATCGAATGGATTGACCCCTTCGAGGCAACCAATGTTGTAACCATATTCATGGGGATTGGAACGCCGCTGGTGATGGGTGTAAATGCCGCAATTAGAGCAGAAGTAATGCTTAGCGGTTTTGGTATTGAATTCATAGCATTTCAGCACATCTTCACCCTTGAGGATCTTGATCCCCGCCAGCGGAACCGAGCCGACAATCGCGCCCTTACGGCGGCAGATAGAACAATCGCAGCGGCGAGGATTTTCAATGCCATTAGGCAGCGATAATTGCAACACCACAGCGCCACAGTGGCAAGACGCTTGGTGTTCAGCTTGAATATGGGTGTTTCCGACTCGTTTAATCATGCACTGCTCCTTGTTTCGCTTAATGTTATCGCTAAATGCCTATAACGCCATGGCTTGTCGCTTGTTCTTTATGCTGCTAGTCTGACCATCTTAAACGAGCGTTTCAACTCGCATTTTTAGATCGGCAATTCAATGCCAAACACACTGGAAAACACAATGGAAAAGTTTCTCGCACAGCACCCTATAGTGACCGAAATCCCCGTGGCTTGGGGCGAAATGGATGCGTTGCAACACGTCAACAACGTCGTCTATTTCCGCTATTTTGAGACAGCACGTATCGACTTTTTCAATCGCCTCTTCCCGCTAGATACCCTGTATAAATCAGGTATTGGCCCGGTGATCAGCGAAAATCAGGCCCGCTATAAACGCCCAGTGACCTTCCCCGATACTCTATTAGTGAGTGTCAGCATTAGCGATATTCACAGCGATAGATTTACCATGCATTATCAGGCTTTTAGTAAACAGCAGCAGGCAGTAACCACCTTAGGTACTTCAGTCGCCGTGATGTTTAACTTTAAAACCGGCAAAAAGGCCGACTTACCGGCAGAACTGCTGGCGATTCTCAAACAGCACGAACTCGCCTAAGCTAACCAAATCGATAGCTAAATTGCCAGCACACTTTAGGCCACTCCTTGAGGGAAGCATGTATGTCAGATAACGAAAATATTGAGATAGCCATTGAACATCAACAGGATAGACAGCGTTTTATTATCCCTGTCGATGGCTATGAAGCCGTATTGGAATACCAATTATCAGGCAAGGATATCGATTTTAGCCGCACCTTTGTCCCCAACGAACTGCGCGGAAAAGGCCTTGCCGAACGCTTAGTTCGCCATGGCCTAAAGTGGGCAAAAAACCAGGATTTTGAGATAGAAGCCAGTTGCTGGTATGTGCAGAAGTTTTTGAAAAACTAGACTTAAAACATAAGCAAACACATCGCAGCAAAGGAGTGCCGCTACATGACAGTCGCATTATGTCGTAAAAGCTTACTGCTTGTAAGCCTACTTATCTTGTCCGCCTGCCAACAACGCCAAGCTATTCTGATTACCCAAGGTATTGAACCCGTTAAGGTAAAAGCCATTGAAACCGCCTTGATTCAATCTGGCTGGCAAGTAAGTCAGAGTACCATCGCCATTCCGGCAGAATTCCCTAATACGGCCATTGCCACCAATCCCGCTTATCGCGATTCCCAAGCCATCACTGAGATTGAAGATCTCCTCAAAGGCCAAGGTTTTGCCGAACCGACAGAGTATAAATTTGCCGAAGGTAAGCACTTTTTCAGTATGAATAATATCGGTATTTACTTACGTAACAGTGAACAGGCTTTGCAACCTTCGCCACCAGACTTTATCAGAACAGACCATTGCGCTGCGGGAGATGCAACCCTGAATCTTTCGCCTCAAGGCCAAGCCGTGCTCGAATATGAGAGGCCCATTAATGACAATTTTGAATTAGAACAACACACAGGAACTTGGCAATTCGATGGTGCGCAACTCAGTGTCACATTAAACCGAGCCCAGCAGGTGTTTAAGTTAACCCACGAGCAAAGACCTATTTGGCGTGGTCTCAGCCCTGCCGATATCTACACGCCAATCCAAGATTCTAATTTCAAAGTGCTTAACTGCACCTTTTTGCTTATCTATCTTGAGTAGAGCCTTAAGCCGTATCCGAGCTTAAGCCTTTATTTTTACATTTAAAAACACTTCTACTGTACAGAGCTAAATCCAATACACAGGGTAATGGCGCTTGGGATCGGTGGAGAGGTTATTGACCACCAGCGCGACCAGTAAGAGCAATACTGAGCCGAGAAATACTGGCATTAGCGCGTAGAGAAAACCGAGTTGATGCACGTTTTCACCACCAATCACAGCGATCAATGCCGTTGCGCCGCCCGGTGGATGCAGAGTGCGGGTCAAGTACATTAATGCGATAGACAGGGATACCGCTAAGGCGCTGGCCAGCACCACATAATCGCCACACACTTGGTACACTGCGACCCCAATTAAGGCCGATAACACGCTGCCACCAATCAAGTTGCGCGGTTGAGAAAACTCCGCCAGCGGTGCGCCGTACACAAGCACAGCAGAAGCGCCGAATGAGCCAATCACAAACATAGTACCGACGAGGTTTTCGCTCATATAATTTGCGAGACTCGCGACCAAGTAAATGCCACAGAAAGCCCCAACCCATGACCACACAATCTTTTTAAGTGGCTGTCTTGGTGGACAAATATCCTTCGAGCGCATGCGGGTAAAATAGAATCTCATGGTTAATCCGAACCGATAAAAATTAGGCGATACAGAGAAGTGATCTGCATCACAGTTAGCGGGTCGACAAATTAACGCTTCAGCAGCGCAATTGCAATTGCGCTGACCGAGAGACAGGACAGATTAAGCGCTTTCACCATTCAAATTAGCGAGCATTTCGCGGATATCTTCAGGGATAGGGCGACTTTTTTCGCAGCTGTAGTCGTAATGCACCAGTGTAGTTTTCACTTCGGCGGTTTTATTGCCCGCTTGCCAACAGGTTTGAGTCAGTTCGAAGCTGCTATTACCGATGCGGCTGACAAAGGTTTTCACTGTCACGCTTTTGCCGTAATAGGTTGGCGCAATAAACGCCACGGTAAAGCCCGCGACAATTAAGTTCCATTGCTGCAAATCCAACTCTGGATTAAAAATCTCGAAAATTGGCGTGCGCGCGGCTTCGCACCATACGGGGATCACTGTGTTATTGATATGGCCTAGGCCATCGGTTTCTGTGAATCTTGGGTGGATTTCGAGGCTGTATTCGGTAACTGACATTCGGGCTTCCTTTTTATTGTTATTCTATAAACTGATGAATTTAATGCTTATCGCGATTAAGCTACCCGCACCAAATTCATCCTTTATCCCAAGCCTACCAGACCCTAAAGGCTAAACAAACCTAGACCTTAGAATTGGCAACTGGCGGTTTCTGCCGTTTGCTTGCCATTGGCATCATACTTTTTAAAGCATCCTGCCTTACCCATATCATAAATTTTTTCATATTCTAACTTGCCGCTACGATAGGACTTAAACACGCCATGGCTTTTGGGGTTTTCTAAGTGATAAATTTTGCGCCCTTTGGTCACATGCGAATAATCGGAAAAACCCGGCTCTTCCTGATAAATTACCCCATTGATATAGCGCTTATGGACCACATGTTGTTCATCGATACGCAGCATTTCACTCGATAACTTGCCATTGATGTCGTAACAGACTTTATCTACGGCATAATTGCTATCTAACTCTTCGATGCAATTCACAGCACCGTTATCAAAATATTCCCGCTGTATACCGCAGCGCGCAATGGCGTTATCCCAGAAATAAGGTTCACCGTTCCAGGTTTCACCTTCTTGCTGGCAGTAGTTCCAAAAATGCTTTAACTGGCCATTCGGATAGAAGCTGTAATGGGGGCCAGAGAGACGGTTATTCACCAGCTGACCATATTGAGAGAGTGAGTATCCACCATCTGTGGAATAACTGATACTTGGGCCATATTCCTTACCCGCTTTAAAGGCCTTCATATACTTTAAACGGCCGTTAGAATCGAATCGATATTCTTTATCAACTGACCCATTAGTGTAATAAGTTAATTCGGATAGTCGGCCGCCGCGATACACGCGCTGCTCACCATCTTTAATCGAGCTAGTCTCAGCATTTTTTGAGTTTAACACACCCTCACAATCGCCTGTGTAAGGCTCTTTTCGCATCATGCATTCATCCTGCGAGGGTTTAAGCTTAACGGCTGCATTAAACTTATACTGACTCAATTCATTGAGATCGCCGTTAGGCTCGAGCCACATTTGTGGGCCATCTAACTCGCCATAATGATAGTTAGCAACATTGCTGACGGCATTTGGGCCTGAATACCATAAGCTTTCACCGTGGAGTCGGCCCTTATCATAATGTTTAAGGGCAAACATAAAATTATCTTTATTGAATAACTTTGCCTCACCTTGGCGTAGGCCGTTCTCATAGTTGACTTCGGTCTTGTAGAGGTAAGTCACTGATTGCTTAGTGGTAAAAGCATCGTTGGCATCTGGCGTTCGGATATATACCCAAGGGCCTGAACGTTTGCCATCAAGGTAGCTGCCTTCACCGGTTTGAAAGCGATAGTCCCCTTGGGTGACCTTTTCCACCCAAGCGCCTTGTTTTACGCCCTTTTGGTATTGGCCTTTACTGCCATCAGACTCAAGCCACTCGCCATCTTTTACGCCATTGAGATAAATGCCCTTTTCGGACAACTTCTTCGCGCCTTCTGTGCTGGAATCGTAATCTGGGGTATAGATTTCACTCGGGCCATCGGGCACGCCCTTGTTGTAGTGAATAAAGCCGTAGTTATCGGCGTCATCCATCATGGACTGCAACACCCATTTACCCTGTTTTTGGCCGTCGAGGTACTCGCCTTCCCAATAGATTTCACGGCTGTCGGCTTCAATCCACTTACCCACTTGCTTACCTAGTTTATAGTCACCGGCATACATCACACTGCCATTACGGGCATCGTAGGCGGCAAAGTGACCATCAAGCTCACCTTGCACATAATGGGCTTCACTGGCAACGCCAGCCCAAATACTGCCCATGCTCATATATTCATAGAAAGCGCCAGTACGCGGAATTTTTTCACTGCCATTTTTAAGCCAATCGATGTCGTCGGCCTCGTAACCAATGGCCACCAGCATAAAGCCGCCATCTTCTTCGACATAGGCACTGCGATCAAAAGTCGCGACTAGACTGTATTTTCGTTCACGCCCCTCGGCATCTTTATCGGTGCGAGTCACGGGATAACGCAGCTTGTATTCCACTGCGGTTTTCACATCCGTCGACGTACCTTCAGAGTTTCGATAACCGATTAAGGTTGGCTTGAGCTTAGATGACCCATCAAGAATCGCTTTGATGTCAGGATCTTGGACACCCTCAGCCTCATAGGTCATACGGTATTGCTGTGGCGGAATTTGGTTTAGTACTTTACGGACGCCGCCCACGGTAAACGTGGTTAAGGTTGGGGCCACTTCATCGAGCACAACTTGTAGGCGCGGTAGTTTAGTCAGCTCTTCCCCATCAAAACCATAGCCGCGCAGGTGCTGACCATCGGCATCCTTGAGCATGACGATCACTTCTTTAGTGCCGCCTTTATCAAAGTCATAGTAAAAAACCGCCACAATTTCGGCGCGGCCATAATCGTCAATACGCACGCCGGGCGCATCGCCGTAGAGCATTTCGCCCCACACTTGCTGATCTTTTTGATAGAAATTAAGCCATTGGCCATGGGGTAAATCCACAGGTCCGTGGACGATTTTGTCGTAATCCGCAGCGATAGCAGCAGGAGTGACAGAAAAAGCAGACAACAACACCGCTGTGGCTGCGAAAAGACTACGAATCGAAAGTTCCATTTAAACTACGCCCTTTATACCGATAACTTGCGCCTCGTGCGCACCAGTAAACGGAGCGAATTTTAAGCTAAGTTAAGCGCTTCAGGAAGTAGCAGAAACAAAAAAGGCCGCAATAGCGGCCTTTAGTAACAATGACTTAACAATCAGTTGTTGTACATAGCATTAATTTCGTGGGCGTATTTATGATAAATCATCTTGCGGCGCAACTTGAGCGTTGGGGTGATTAAACCCGCTTCCATCGAGAAGGCTTCTGGCAACAGCGTGAACTTTTTGATCTGTTCAAAACCCGCCAATTCATGCTGCAACTGCTTGAGACGTTGTTCAAAATGCTCAACCACATGACTATGGCGTAGCAATTCTAAAGGCGACTCATACTTCAGCCCTTTGTCCTTCGCCCACGCTTCCAGTGATTCAAACGCTGGCACAATTAAGGCGGTCACATAGTTACGCGCATCGGCAATAATCGCCACTTGCTCGATAAAAGGACAACAGCCCACGGCACCCTCAACCCGTTGCGGCGCAATATATTTGCCGTTAGAGGTTTTCATTAACTCTTTGATACGGTCGGTAATAAATAAGTTACCGTTCGCATCGAAACGTCCCGCATCACCGGTTTTTAACCAACCGTCTTCGAAGGCGGCGGCGGTATCTTCTGGTCGATTGTAATAGCCACGCATCACAGTCGCACCGCGGACTAAAATCTCATCGTCCTTGCCTAGCTTGATTTCGGTTTCCAACAGAGGTTGACCATTAGAACCTGGCACTCGATTACCTAAGGTATTGCAGGTCACGGTTGCGTTGGTTTCCGTCATGCCGTAACCACACAGCACAGGAATATTAATCGCATGGAAGAAGCTGCCGACATTCACATCTAATGCCGCGCCACCGCAGGGCATAAACTTCAAACGCCCGCCAAGCACGGCTTGCAGCTTGCTATACACAAGTTTGTGGGCCAAACGCCATTGCAGTGACAACCATAATCCGCCCTTAGCACGACCTTGGCCGACTTCGAACTGGCGTTGGCCAACGCGCATAGCCCAAGCAAACAACTTCTTACGACCGTCGGCAGATTTGGCGACTTTATCTTGTACGGCGCTGTACACTTTTTCGAGGAAACGCGGCACCACACACAAGGTATGCGGACGCACGGCGCTAATCGCCTCTTTCACTCTTTGGGTATTTTGCAAATAGACGTTATGACCGCCACGGCACAAAACGTAAAAACTCCAACTGCGTTCAAAAACATGGCTTAAAGGCAAGAATGCCAAAGACACATCGCCAGAATGGAATGCCAGTTTTTGATCGTGTTGACGTATGGTCGAGGCCATATTGCGGTAATCCAGCATCACGCCTTTAGGATCGCCCGTGGTGCCAGAGGTATAAATCAAGGTCAGTAAGTCATCAAGATTAGCCGCTTGTAAACGCTGGTTAAGCTCAACTTCTTGCTTAATCGCTTTCGCATCGCCCGCTAGCAGCGCATCTAAATGCCAATGCTGCTCAGCTTTGTCAGCGGCAAGTGCCACGCTGGCATCAAAAACAATCACATGCTCTAGGCTTGGACATAAGCTTTGAAGCTCGCAGGCCATAGCGTATTGCTTAGCATCGTCGACAAAAATGACTTTCGCCGCCGCATCGTTAACGATAAAGCTCGCCTGCTCGACGGTACTGGTGGGGTAAATCGGCACCACAACGGCGCGACTTTTAAGTGTACCGACATCGGCACAAGTCCACTGTGGGCAGTTTTGCGCCAAAATAACGCAACGGTCTTGCACTTGTACGCCAAGTTCGATCAACACTTGTGCAATTTTACTGCTAATTTGGTCAAAGGCTTGCCAGCTCACCTGATACCAAGGAGCGGCCATTTCAAAACCTTCCAGCGCTATCGCGTCTTTTAAAGACTCGCTCTGCTGCTGTAATAGTCGAATAACATGATATTGATCGAGAGACATAAGAGACTCACCTTTTAGCTTACAAGTGTACCGCTTTTGCGCCATTCTACCTGAAGGCCAGTCAAAAACTAAGAGTTTTTGCTCTAATCTTGTGCAAGCTGAGTCCCAATATTGCAATCTATATCCGTTTAGCCGCTAATGACATCTCCCTTCCAGAGGGTTTTCTTGCCCCAAATCAGTACTATGCTCCCAAGTATCATTAAGAGCATATCCCAGATAATCCAATCGACTAGATTGCCGCCATCGCGTAACGATGCAAGGCTGATGGACACCCACAGGGAATGCCCCGCAACAACCATCATAGTGAGCGTGACATGCAACACTCGGCGACACATACAGCCAAAACCTAAGGTCAAAGCGCAGGCCCAGTAAGTGCTGAGCACCAGATGACCCACTAACGGCATATTCAGATCACCACTGAGCCAACCCAGCAGTAGACTACACGCCAGCATAATGCCGACGACCACATTCAGCAGTCGTTGCTGCCCACGGCAAAAAGCCGCAATGAGCCCTTTTCGGCCATCAAACCCAGGCATCAGCAATAAGGTTTCGGTCGAGCGCGAACGCTGCACTCGACTCCAATGCACCAGAGCACAGCTAATCACGCTGAACTGTGCCAACAGCAGTAATACAGGGAAATTCTGATGGAATTGGTGCGATAACACCCCAAGCACTAGGCAGACTGCCGGTATAAGCAGCAATAAAATCGTCAGCATAGGACCGATAAAAAAATTGGTGGGATGCAGATAACGCTCAAAGCGGCTCAAAATGCGCATCGATTGCAAATTTGGCAGCCAGAACCAGCCCATTTCGAGGCCATTGAGGTACACGGTTCTCGCCTCAGCACGCCAAGGTAAAGCACGGCAGGCACGGATAATGAAAGCACCTAGCGCCACCAGTGCAATCGCGCTTAACCATAGGGGAATATAAGCTGTAATCAAAGAGATAAATGGCACTAAAACAAACAATAAAAAGGAAGCGTAAAACCACTGAGTGCTGAGTAAACACAGGCAAATAAAGGCAAAACTCATCACCAAGGCCAACACTAAGGTGGGTAGACTAGACGTTGAACCCAAAGCTAAACAAAACAATACGCTTATGCCAAATACGCTGGTTAACACCGCTGCACTTTGGATATAAATATGGCGGCGATAATGGGGAATTAACTGGGCGCACTCGCTCGCCATCAAACGTATGAGTTGCCATGCCACCGCCGCCGAGCTTGAAACGATTCCCATAGAAAACAACAATTCAGCACTGTCGCTTTTGCCCTGCAACGCTGTAATGCAACCTAAAACCATTCCCAGTAAGCCGGTACCTAAAAAGCTCACACTGCCGACGTCAAAACACCAAAGACGCAGCATGCCATTAAATGGATTCATCAACCGCGCGCCTTTCATTTTAGCTGTCGGCGTGATGTTAAGTTCTGGCGCACTCATCTGTGTAGCTCCATAAAAAGCTGTTCCAGATTAAGCGCTTCGTTCTTTAACACGCCCGATATTGGCGCGCTGTGCTCGCCTAAATCCACCAGCACTGAATCACCGACACGACTCAACACAGTGACCGACTCAGGCAAAACCGTTTCGGGCGCGAGAGTGAGTAAACGCACTTGTTCCCGTAGGGAATCGATTTCTTTAAACAGCACTAATTCGCCCTGTTTAATCAGCGCCACATGACTGGCAACCCGCTCGATATCTGAGGTGATATGGGATGAAAACAGTACAGCGGAACCAGATTCGAGGGCGAGATCGAACAAATCGACCATAAATTTACGCCGTACAATCGGGTCGAGACTGGCGACGGGCTCATCGAGGATCAACAGCTCAGGGCGATAGGCCATCGCCATAATCAAGGCTAGCGACTGCCTTTGCCCCACAGATAAACGTTGCACCTGTTGAGTCACATCTAGCTCGAACCGTACTAGCCAATCTTGCTCTAATTGCATGTCCCAATTGGGATAAAAACTGCGGTGTAAATCGAGAGCCCGTTCAATGGTAAAACCTTCATAACCAAAAGGTTGCTGCGGCACATAACCTAAACGCTCCTTTGCCTTTGAGGTTAAGTTTTCGGGCGTTTCGCCTAAGGTAACAATACTGCCTGAATCCGGCATGAGCACACCCAAAGCGCAGCGCATTAGGGTCGATTTACCCGCCCCATTTTGCCCTAATAGCCCAACCACCATGCCCGCCGACAAGGTTAACGATAAATCCTTAAGCGCCCACTTTTCACCTGCGCCTTTACCGCGAAAGACTTTATTCACTTGGCTAAATTCAAGTATTGGTGTGCACGCTTGGTCCATCGAATATCATCCTTTTTTATTCTATTTTATCGATAAGTGACAGTTGGTTAACGCTAGTCTTGCCAGCGTTCATTTATCAATTGCATTAACTCGGACAGGCTGACGCCTAGCTGTTTAGCCTGCGACAACAAAGCATCGAGTTGGGGTTCGAGCATGCTCGCCCCCGATGCCATAGTCTCAGTGCGCTGCGCGACTTTTGTCGCTTGGCCACGGCGGCGTTCAAGCCACCCCTGATCGACAAGCTGCTGAATCGCACGGGAGACAGTCATAGGATTCACCGCAAGATACTCGGCAATCTGGCGTACAGAGGGCAAGACATCATCCACTTGCAGTTGACCGCCCACAATTAAACGCACGACTTGTTCGTGTAATTGCTTGTAAATTGGTTCACCACTACTGGGGTTGACATTTAAAAGTTCTAACATTAGCCTCTACACACTGTATTAATACATTGATACACCGATACACCGATACACCGGTAGTTAAATTAACACACTCGTCCTGAAATGCAAAAAGGAAAGCGCGCATGATAGATAGCATGACACACAGGAAGTTAAGCAAAACCGCTCAACGCCCTTCGCCAACTCGGCCACGGCATGGCGCTACTAATGCCACATGGTGCACGCGTATTTTAAGCACGCGCATGTTAAGCATAAGCGCACTTATGCTGGCGATGGCAAGTACGACGACGTGGGCGAGTGATGTAAAAAGCCAACAGACACAAGCGGCTGATATCGCTAGGAACATGGCGAATAACACCGACACTTGTTATGTGGAAGGCGTATCCGATCGCCTAAACTGCGGTTTTGTGACTGTGCCAGAAAATCCTAACAAACCCGATGGCAAACAGATCCAAGTGCATTACGTCGTTTTGCCCGCGGTGAAAAACGTCAACCATGAAGAAGCCTTACTCGCCATTGCTGGCGGCCCAGGACAATCGGCCATAGACAATGCCACAGGTTTCGATGCCATGCTGAGCAAAGTCCGCCAACAGCGGGATATCTTGCTGATCGACCAAAGGGGCACAGGCCGCTCGAATCTGCTGACCTGTGATGAAGGCGCGCAATCTCCACTGTCATTCGATGATGACAATGCCGACACTTTAGCCGAAACCCAAAAATGCTTAGCCAAAATCGATGCCGACGTCACCCAATACGGTAGCCTCAATGCGATTAAAGACTTCGAAGCCGTGCGCCAGCATTTGGGCTACAAAAAATTGCATGTTTACGGTATATCCTACGGCACGCGTATGGCGCAGCTTTACATGCGTTTATACCCTGCACACTTAGCCACAGTGACCTTAGACGGCATAGTGCCAATGCAACAAAGCGTGTTAGAAATCGGCGCATCGATTGATCGAGGCTTTGATTTACTCTTTAAGGATTGCCAAGAAACCACCGCTTGTCATGCCCAGTTCCCTGAGCTTAAAGCCGAATTCGACCAAGTCGCGGCCTCACTCGCCAAAGCGCCTGTGATGGAAAACGTCTACGACCCAGTCACAGGTGAAAAGACTATGCTGACAATGACGCGCGGTAAGTTCTACGGCTCCATCCGCATGGCGCTGTATCAAGCCAATGTGCGCGCCTTAGTGCCCCATGCAATTCATCAAGCCGCGAAACACAACTTCCAACCCATACTCGGTTTGTATTCCCTCACTATCGACAATGCTGGCATGGCGATGGGTATGCACGCATCCGTGGTCTGTGGCGAAGATATGCACCGTATTACGCCCGCCATGCGCGAGCAGGCTCAGCATTCCTTTATGGGCAAAACTATGCTCGAAGGCTTAGAAGCCACCTGTGAAGTATGGAAAGTCCCCGCGGTCGATAAAAGCTTTAGCGAGCCCATCAGCAGCGATATTCCGACCTTGTTGTTATCCGGCGAAATCGACCCTGCGACACCACCGAGTTGGGGCGAGTTAGCGATGGAAAAACTCACCAATGCCAAGCACTTTGTCGCACCCTATGCGACCCACGGCGTAGCCTATCAATCCTGCGCTAATAACCTGATCGCCGATCTCGTTCGCTCGGGTTCCGTTAAGGATCTCGACGGCGAATGTTTAAAGAAAGATGTGCGCCGCAGCTTTTATTTGAATGCCAGCTCGGTAGAACCGCTTGATGCGACCAGCACAAAAACCACAACGACTGATGATAACGCCAGCACTGGGGCCAAGGAGTAAGCCATGATCAAAGTATCCAACCTTTCCAAGCGCATCGGTGACGTACAGGCGCTCAATGACTTAAGCTTCGTCGCCCAAAACGGCCAAATCACAGGATTACTCGGCCCCAACGGCGCGGGTAAAACTACCTGTTTACGCACGATTTTTGGCTTGCTGAAACCCGATAACGGCAAAGCAGAAATCGAAGGCATAGATGTCGCCATCGACCCTATCGGCGCTAAGCAGCAACTCGGATTATTCCCCGACCCTTTTGGTCTGTACGAACGCTTAACGCCGCGGGAATACATTCGTTATTTTGCCGAGCTAAGCGGCTTATCACCCAAGGAGGCCAAGGAAGCCACCAGCCAAGTGATTGCGAAATTACGTTTGGAAGACATTAGCGATCGCCGCTGCAAAGGCTTCTCCCAAGGCCAAAGGATGAAAACCGCCCTCGCACAAGCCATAGTCCACAGCCCGAGCAATATTATCCTCGACGAACCAACCCGTGGACTCGATGTTATGAGCACTCGCCTGCTGCGTGACATTCTTATTGACCTTAAGAATCAAGGACATTGCGTGCTGTTCTCTAGCCATGTGATGCAGGAAGTCGCCGCGCTATGTGACCAAGTGATTGTTATGGCTCAGGGCAGAGTCGTCGCCATTGGCAGCCCCACCGAACTGTGCACCCAAACGGGTAAGGACTCGCTAGAAGAAGCCTTTATTCAACTGATCGGCACAGATGAAGGGATAGCGGCATGATGACCCAGCAAAGATTACGCCCGCAGGTTTTATCCTTTAAAACCTTGATATGTAAAGGCATGACATTTAAGAACATGGTTAAAGGAATGACAGTATGAATAAAATAATCGCTATGGTTCGTAAAGAACTCATCGATGCCGCTCGCGATAAGCGCTCCGTGATGGCGGGGCTTTATTACGCCATAGGCACGCCGCTGATCATGTGCGGCCTGTTTATGGTGTTAATTGGTCAGCTAACGAGTCCAGACGATCTTAAAATCACTATTACCAACCCTGATAAAGCGCCGGATTTAGTGCGTTTTTTATCGAATAAAGGCATTAGCAGCGGTGAAGTGAAGGACAGTGAGCTTAAAGCCATAGAGCTTATCATCAGCCCCGAATATGCCGCGCAGATGAATCAAGGCAAAGGCGCCGAGATCACGATTGTTGCCGATAATTCCAATGAAAAACTGCAAAACTCAATTCGAAGACTCGAGAAGCAACTGCAGTCCTACAGCACAGAAATGGGCAGCCTACGACTGATTGCCCGCGGTATCGATCCCCGCGTGATGCAGCCACTGAAGGTCAGTGTCCACGACCAAGCGACTACAGACTCTAAGGGCGGGATGATCTTAGGTATCGCGATTTTCACTATGATTTACTCGGTATTTATCTCGGGCATGAACCTCGCCATAGATACCAGCGCGGGTGAACGTGAACGTAACTCGCTGGCTTTGTTACTTAGTCATCCACTGACGACGCGCCAATTAGTGCTGTCAAAAATCATCGCCGTGAGTCTGTTCGCTTTGCTCGGTTTAGTGCTGATTTTGCTGGTGTCTAAAATCGCTTACACCTTTGTGCCTTGGCAAGAACTCGGCTTTAGCGTCAACATCACCACGGAATTTATGGCGCTGATGTTAGTGGTCGGTATTCCCGTCGCGTTAATGGCCGCTTGCCTACAATTGTTTGTGTCTTTTATGGCGAAAACCTTTAAGGAAGCCCAGTCCTATCTGACTATGGTGCTGTTTGTGCCCTTAGCTTTGTCGATGGCCGCCAGCTACAACATAGCGCCAGACATGCTGCAGTGGCTGCCAGTTTCGGGTCAGCAACAGGCCTTAATGGACTTTATCAAAGGTAAAGACTTGCCCATGTTGCAGTTACTGGTTTCGACCTTAGGCACACTCGCCATTGCGGTACTACTCGCCTTTGGCATGGAAAGGTCGCTCAAGAGTGAAAAAGTGATCTTCGGTTTGTAGGGTGCTTCGATTGATCAACTTGGGGCAATAAACTTTAACCGACAAACTTGGGAACGATAACACTGTCGTTCCCAAGTTGAAAACCTCAATAATCACAGGAGTTTGTTATGGAAAACGAATATGTCTTAATGGTGATTATGGTCACCTTCATCATAGGAATCAGTGCCACTGAGATGTTTAAGCACTATCTAAAGGCGCGCCAACTTGGAGTAGGCACCACAGACGATAGCCACCTTAAGGATAAAGTGACTCAACTCAGCTTACAAAACCAAGCGCTAATCGAGCGAGTGCAAGTGCTTGAAAAAATAGTGACAGAGCCAGAGTACGAGCTAAAGCAACAGATTAGCGCGTTAAAATAAGAGTCAGGCCTAAAACCATTAGGGTTACTGCAAGATGCTGACATTAAGATTCAAACTCGCACTGCGACCCTTGTCGTCAGTGACTGATAACTTATAGTCACCCGCCGTCGAGGGCCGCCACTCTAAGGTCTGTTTCGGTAAGCTTTGGCCGATGAGATCCCGCCCAACAAACCAGTACAACATACTCGCGTCGGATGCGGCATCGGCCTTCAATGCAATATGTTCATTTAAATGACTTTGCCTCAAGCTATAAGTGACATTTCTCAGGGGGGAGCGAATAACAGGATCTATGTTAGTGAGCTGAATAGTGTTACAACAAGATTCGGGCAACTGTGGCGCCAACTTACGTGGTAACCCCGCCTGCTCAAATAAACTCGCCATGTCCGAAGGCCAGAACGCGAAGACTTCTTGGTGCTGGGTTTGAGTATCATAGGGTGGACACACTGCCATACCCGTTTGATTATCAACCCAAACGGGACGATGTAGCGTAGACACTTTGACGGGTGAAACGCCGGGAATAAACCAACCCTCAACCACTTTAGGGCACCACAGGTTAGGCAACTCACCTGACTCAGCGCAAATGTTCACTTTTTTCACTGTACTAGGTTGAGCTAAGGCTTTATCGGCGGTACTCGGCAGACTTGCCTGCAAAGCATCACTGATACTAAAAAATAATGGCCCAGCAATTTCAGCACCAATAAAAGCAGCATTCGGCGTTGCATCGAAATTCCCTACCCAGACCACCAATACATAGGGGCCAGCGACGCCAGCGCTCCAGGCATCATGGAATCCCCAAGAGGTGCCCGTCTTCCAAGCCACACGCCAGCCCTGTTTAGGTAAACCATCGGCGCGTGGATTGTCTTTAAGCATGTCCAATACAAGAAAGCTCGCCGCTGGACTCAATAATTGAGTGCTCGGCGGATTGATGGGCTGATCTGTCCTCTCCCGTAAAGGATAATATCGTCCCTCACTCGCCAGCATTAGGTAGAGTCTGCCAAGCTCCATCATAGTCAGCTCGCCACCCCCTAAGGCAAGTGCCAGCCCATAATGGCTTTCTCCCCTTAGGCCAAGTATCTGGGCTTGTCGTAAAAAGCCGTACAAATTAGGACGAGTCAACTGCCCTGCCAACCACACGGCAGGTAGATTGCGGCTCTTGATCAAAGCATCGTGGGCACTAATAGGGCCCGTGAAGCGATGGTCGAAATTCTCCGGTTCAAAACTCCCAAAAGCGGTAGGCGCATCCTTAATGATACTTTGGGGATGAATAATTCCTTGATCTAAACCTAACGCATAGAGAAAGGGTTTCAGAGTTGAACCCGGAGATCTACGGGCGACAACACCATCAACCTGACCATAAATCATGGGATTAAAAAAATCAGCGGATCCCACCCAAGCCTTAATCGCCTGATCACGGGTATCGATCAATAGCGCTGTGGCATTATTCACGCCCAAATGGCGCTTACCCGCAACATACTGACGAATTCGCAGTTCCAGCAGCGTTTGTAACTTAGGCTCTATTGTCGTGTGAATAATGGTCGCGTCTTGGCGTAGTTGTCGACGAGTAAAATGGGGCGCCTTAAAAGGCAGCTCGTTGCGTTCAGCACCTAGGGCCGTCAACACCAGCAAGCCTTGATTGCGAGGATCATCTGGATAGGTCTGCTGCCAAAATAGCGCCAGCCTATCCCTTGCCGCTTGAAAGTCTGCCTGAAATCGAGCCCGACGCGCCGGACTCTGAGGCATAACCGCTAAGCTCAAGGCTTCGCTCAAAGACAACTCACCCGCGATTTTATGGAAATAAATCTGACTTGCAGCACCAACCCCTTCGATATTGCCCCCCATGGGTGCGAGGTTAAGATAAGCCTCTAATAGCTCATGCTTGCTATAACGAGCCTCTAACCAAAATGCCGCCAAGATCTGCTCTAATTTGCCCGACACAGTGCGACTGTTAATATCATAAACTCGACGAACTAACTGCATAGTCAGGGTCGAGGCACCTTGACGATCACCGCCCACATAAGTGGCTAACATGGCACGTACTAATGCGACTGGATTAACACCTGGGTGATAATAGAAATAGCGATCTTCCTTTAACAACATGACCTTAATCATGATGGGGGAGATATCCTCTAAATCTTGCCAGAGTCGATATTGGCCATCAGTGGCTAAGGTCAGGCGCATTAAAGAGCCATCGGCAGCCAACACCTCACGTGAACTGGGCATCAGTTGACTCAATGGCTGCGCAGGCCAAAGTCTAAGCCCTAGCAATATAACGGCTAGGGCGACTAAGGCTAGATAAACGGATCTCATGGAGCAGAGATCACTAATTCACTGCCCGCCCCCAGTGCTTGTTGCAGAGGATCATACAGCCCTTCAGCATAGGCAGCTGGCACTTGGAAATGGCCAACATTGGTTGCGCGAGCTTTATAAGTAAAGGTGCCCACATCACGGCTAGCCGTGCCATACAATACGACTCTATCCTCACGGACATTGAGCCAAGAAGGTGACCAATCACTCCGTTCGCCAACGCCTATTGGCGGCTGCCAACCACTGAATTCTTCACCTTTGTCTCTATATACTGGCTCAACACCACCTGGGAGCAGATCGATAACAACGACTTGTTCCAACTGTTCGAGCGACGTCGCACGCAGTCGCAATCGAACTAAGAACTCCTCTCCGACTTTCAATCCCTTAAGCGGCTCGCCCTTAAGATCGAGATAATCGCGACTCACTTCTAAACCGTGACTGAAAGCGGCAACGGGCTGCTTATCAAAACCCGCTTCCATCAACATGTAGAATGCATCGGCAGCACCCGTCTTTTGGACTTTGACCTTATCGGTAGTAAACGGTAACTCAGTCTTGGGCAAAGTTTGCAGCAGCCACTTGTCCGCCACTTGAGCGGTTAACGTCAACTCACCACTGCTTGCTTGCTGATCGTAAGCCGCCAGTGCTCGTACTAAGGTTCCTGCAGATAGAGAAGTATAACGTTGTGCCGATAGCCAATTACCCACACGTTCTAAGAATCCCTCGGGTAGCTTCTCAAGGCGTTCTGGTGCGTGGCGGGCGACTAGGGTTAGCAATTGAGCATCATGGACCAAAGGATCTAAATATAGATCGAAACGCTTCGGCGTTTTCTGCATCAATTCCCATGTTTGTGCTTCCCACAGCGGCTTAGCCAGCGTCTGTTGCTGCATGAGTGTAAAACTCGCCGCTAGCCAAGCACTTGCAATATCAGACTGCCAATCTTTAGGATAATAACGCTGTAATCGATCGCGAATATCAGCCAGAGCACCACTGACCTGCACACCTTGGCGAGCCAAGAGATAAGTGCCGTAGGCGCGCTGACGCAACTCGCTCAAACCACTACTCGGGCCACTACTCAGCACTGATAAATAGCCGTTGGCTCTCTCTAGCATGTCCTGCGGCACAGCATAGCCATTGCCTTTGGCGTCCAATAGCATATCCACGACATACAGGGATACCATAGGTTCGACAACGGGATTTGCCGCCCATAGACCGAAGGCACCTTCACTGTTCTGGCGGCTACGGAGCTGAGCAATCAGTTGATTAAAGGCGGGGAAATTCTCCTGCGGTTTCCCTAATATCAGGGCTGGAACAGATTTAGATACCAGTTGTTCGGTACAGGCATGGGGATAACTATCGAGATAAGCACTTAATCCCTGCGCCCAGACCAAGGGACTGCTTTGCAGTCCCGCCTCTTTGCGGCTAAAAGGCTCAAATAACTTACGCTCCAGCGATAATTGCTTCTCAGCACTATCCAACACTGCCGTCTGCAACTGCACGCGATTCGTGGCTAGAGGCCGGATTGAAATACTCTCTCCAATCTGGAAATCTCCTTGTTCACCCTTGAGCGTCCAATGCAACTTCGCCTCTCCCAGAGGCTCAATCGCCTTGAGTTTGAAACGCGCCGTCGCCTCTTGTCCCGGTAGAATATCAAACGATTGCTCAGCACCCTCTAGCTGGGTCAATCCCCCCTCCAAAGATAGCGCCACTTGGACATGGGTAGATGTAGGCTCAGTATTGTAGAGACCCAGTGTGATTTCGGCCTCATCACCTGGAGCCAAAAACGCGGGCACATTTGGACTCATCACCACTGGCGCCTTCACGTGAACAGAAGCTTCGGCAACACCCATATTGCTGTCAGTCACACTGACGGCAAAGAAATGAATCTTTCCATTAAACGTATCGGGGACACTGTAATTAAACTGCTGTTCACCGGCGCTGAGCTCCTGTAGTCCAGACCAATATACGACTGGCGATGCACGCTTACGCTTAAACGGATTCAAATTTGCAGCGAGCAAGGCTTCGGCATCGCCGCCCGGTGCGGCATTACGCATTAACACGTTAAGATCTGGTAATAACAAGTCTAAGATTTGGCTCGAGTTTACCGTCAACGCCTTTTTAGCAAAGAAGTGTCCTAACGGATCGGGAGTTTGATAACGGGCGACTTGTAATATGCCTTCATCCACCCCAAAGACCACGACTTTTGAGGCTGTAGACAAGTTCAAGGCAATCTTTAGATCATTACCCGGCTTCATCTGCTCTGGCAGGCTTAACGACAAGGGCTGACGACGTTCGCCTAAATCTATCTTAAAGGGTTTAACCGCATAGGATAACGGACTCATAAAAATCTCATCTGAGTCTGGCGCGCGCAAGAACTGCACGTTTACATAGGCATTGCCTTCTATCCCCTTTGGCAATTGGATCGATTGCACCGAGCGACTGCTATCTGCTTTAAACCATTTAAATGCATAAACTTTATCTCGCTCAATGGTGATCAAACCCGCACCAGTGTAGGGAGCTTGAATCGCGAGTTTGATCGTCTCGCCGGGTTGATACTCATCTTTGTCTAACTTGAGCTGGAGTTCAGCATTACGCTCTAAGGCACGACTCGCATTTCCCTGACCCGCAACACTATAGTCAATTTGATTAAGCTGGCGCCCTTCGGCATCGATGATCCTTAATCGGTAATCACCAGACTCACGCGTATCGAGAGACAAATCGAGTTGACCCTGCTCAAGCTGTAAATCTGTGCTTTCCAATAGCGTATCTTTACGACGTGACTCATAACGATACGTGCCATCATTTTGCTTCACTAACACAGAGACCCAACGTCGAGCAATACGTTCAGCCTTAAGTTGTACGGCTCGAGGTTGTAAATCTTGACCCACAGTCACTAGCTTAAGATGCCGCTCTCCACCTTTGCTAATAAAGCCCAAATCACCATCGGCTTGATAACCCAGTAGCATATCGGCGCTCGAGACCAGCGCCTGATCTTGAGCACTCACACCTCTACCGGATCCTGCCTCATACACTTTTGCGAGCAGATGCAACTTGAACGTCGTCTGTCCGAAACGATCTAAGGCGAGATTCAGCCCTGCAACGCCTTCTTCATTGGTGTTCACTTCCGCTAAGGTCTCACGGAAGGATTCTTTCAACTCACCTAACACACCAAAGTAATAACCTGGCCATTGCTTAAAACTAATATCCGTGGGCGACAGTACAATTTCACCCGTCACGCGTCGATCACCCGCAGGTCCACCAAACAGCTGCTCGGCCTGAACCTTAGCCGACACGTCCTCAGGTTTTAACCACCCTAAACCAGTGCCGCCATCCGTCGCACCTAGGGTTACTCTGACCTTGATACGATCAGGTTCAAAATCGCGAACTTTAAAGCTCACCTCACCCAAACGAGTCAAACGATGTTTATCGCGGATTAACGATAAGCTGGCAGTGTAATCACCTGCCACTGCGGCCTCGGAACTGCTAAAGTCCAAACTGTTAAAACCGCTCGTGTCTAAATTAAATGTGCGATCTAATACATTAATGCCACGCGGATCTGTCACCACCATTTTGACCGGCAAGCCCTTAAAAGAGGCTGCCCAACTCTGGCTCCTGACTAAACTCGCCACATGGGCCGTTTCACCTGGGCGATATAACCCACGGTCAGTAAAGAGATACGCACTCAGCGTATTAGGATCTTCACTCTCGTAGCTACCGCCAATATCAAAACGGGACATATCGAGCTGACGGTGCCAATCGCCTATCGGCAAGAAAGACACATCTCCGGCTTTTTCTACCCGATAGAAAAGCGGCGTCTTTTCACGACGCAATTCACCTAACTGAGGTAAATGCACATGGCCTTGTGGATCAGTAAGTCCTTGTGCCACTGGCAGACCGTTGCGTCCGACCACTTCCACCTTGGCATCGGCAATCGCTAAGCCCTTGGATAATGACTGCACAAATATATCCAAACTGCCGTCGACACTGCGCTTAGCCAAAATCCCCAGATCAGTGACTACCACAAAACGTAAATCATGGGCCTCACGTGGATAATCGTCGAAGGTACCGTAATTATTCTCTTCGGCGGGCGTTAACTTAAGCACAAAAATGCCGCGCTTATCCGCGAAGTAGGATTTAAGATCCACCTGACCATAGGAGGTTTTAGCGGGATCAGTCGATGCGAAGCTTTGGGTTATTTCCGTGCGCGTCACCAGTCGATCGAAGGCGGCATTGTTAAAATACTGAGCCGTGAAAATTCCCGAATTCTGATCCACCAGCTGATGAAGTTGATCGGGCAACAGTTGAGCGACCTCAATCCTGACATCTGCAACACCTCTCACGAAATAACCTAAACGTTGATCATCATTTAACGTTAGTAGCGCGCCCTCGCCGAGGAACGAAAGCGCCTTGGGATATTCCGGCATACGCACCACGGAAAAAGCGGCATCACGGGACAAATAGCCACCCTGACCTTCCACATGCTTAGCCACCTTGATGGCAAGATAACGACCAACAGGTGCTTTAAATTTAAAACTATGTAACTGGTTAAGGCCTTCCGCTCCAGGGTTTTGACTCAAAGACACTTTAGGTGCTGCCAGCAACACTGAGTCAGTGACATTTTGAGTATTCCAGTACGTATTCCCTTGGGGGTCTTTCTGAGGCAACAACCAAGCTTCGACCTTGCCTTTAAGTGCCTCATCTCCCACGGGACGAGAACTCTCCATGGTCAGTACAGGCTCAGGTTCTTCCTTATCGTTATAGGCGAAACCAATTTGTGCCGCGGAAAAACTCAACTGATAACGTCCCGGTACACTAACCTGCGTACTGCCTTCTGCGGCCGGATTCCCGCCAGTTGCCGCTTTAATCCCTTTACTCAGTTCTAACTTAACCGAGCTCGGTTCCAATGGCGTCGCTAAAGGCGCCGAGTGAATATAGGCATTCAGGTGTTTATCATCGAAGGTCAGCTCATAATCACTGTCTTGGCTATAGGTTAAACCTGGGCTTAACAGTACAGACAAAGCTGGCTTAACGGTTTGTGTTGCGACGGGATGACTAAAATGAACGGTTGCGACAAACTTTTGAATATTGGGCTGATTCGGATCATGGTAAAGGCGGGCATCGCTAATATTGGCACTAAAGGGAGCGGTCTTAAACTCGAGGCGATACTTATCCAGTAGGATATGACTGGCTAATAATGTGTCACTATCCAGTGTGAGATCGTAGGCTTGATCCACTGGCCAGTCACCATCCGGTTGAAACTGTAGATGTTTATCGCTCGCCCAGCGCCATTGACCAGCAATAGCGGGGCTCAAATGAACGCCCTTATTCAAGGGTTTGCCTATGTTATCTAGGGGGGCAACTGAATCGCTAAAACGAACGACGAGCGGTGCAACCTGAGTCGTCTCAGCCTCGTAATTAGTCAATGACGGCGCGAATATTCTAGACTGCACAGTCTGTGGTTTAGGTAAATGCTGATACCAATCCCACGCCTTCCATAGGCCTGCTGCAACGAATAATAGGGCTAATAGGCTACCGACACTTTTGCCTGGATGAGCTTTGCACCAGCGCATCCAAGGTGGTGATTGCCAATGACCAAAAATATTTGCTAACAGAGTCTTCATCCCTAATTTCTCCTACATCCCCGCGGATGCATCCAATGGCAGTATGACCAACACGAATTAAATAAATACCCACATCAACCGAGGCGAATGGGGCTAGATGTTACAACCCATATACGATTTTGCGTGGGCTATGTATTTCCATCCACAGCTCCGCCGCAGCGTCTGCCTAGACTGACAGCAACCAAGTTTAAACTAACATCTCAATAGATTACTTAGCCTTAGGCCTGAATGGCTTGATCACGGCTTCGTTGCACTCTAAATACGGGCCTTCCATCAAGTCGATACAGTACGGAATGGCGGGGAACACGGCATCTAAACATTCGCGAATCGATTTTGGCTTGCCGGGTAAATTCACTATCAAAGAATCACCCCGTAAACCTGCGGTTTGGCGCGATAAAATGGCTGTCGGTACAAACTTTAAGGATTCAGCACGCATCAACTCGCCAAAGCCAGGCATCATGCGATCGCATACGGCTTCTGTGGCTTCAGGGGTAACATCGCGTTTCGCAGGTCCTGTGCCACCCGTGGTGACAATCAAACAGCAGTCCTGCTCGTCGGCCATTTTGATCAGCGTCGCTTCAATCACATCCTGCTCATCGGGGATCACTTGATAAATCGGCTCCCACTCGCTGGTGAGGTAGTCGTTGAGCGTGTCGATAATCGCCTTGCCTGAGATATCTTCATAAATCCCCGCGCTGGCGCGATCGCTTACCGTCACAATACCGATTTTTGCTTTGCTCATAGGAAATCCCCAATGATGTTGAAATAAAACATACCGAAATAAAAATGTCGACATCTAGCATGGAAGAAGCCGCTGCAGCTTCGACCTTAAGTCGCAGCTAAAATAGCATAAATGCTCGGAAAAGGGGGCGACTAAAACGTGATTAGGTTCGCGCTATGCTATTGAAAAATGACGAGCGGAAAATCTAAAAGGCAAAAAATCCAAGGTCAACTCAACAGGCTCGCCTTGGATTTTATCGTTAATACAGGCAGGTTTAGCTAACCTGCGCCAACGTAGGTAAGGAGGGAAACGCGCCCTTTTGTCCGCAGGTAATCGCGCCGCAGCGAGTTGCAAACACCACCGCCGCCTCTAAGTGCGCTTTGCTTTCGAGCCTTTGTTTCAAGGTCAAATTGCCTAAATCGTATTCCAGCTCTAAGCCTAAGGCGAACAGGAAGCCTGAGATAAAACTGTCGCCCGCGGCCGTGGTATCGACGGCTGAGATTTTGGGGACGGGTACGCTAAACCTTTGCTGCGCTGTGATGCATTGCACTGGGTTGGCGCCATCGGTGACCAAAATCACCTCAACCCCTTGGGCGAGGCAGAACTGCAGATAATCTTCAAAGCTCTTATCCCGCGCCAGCGCTAAATAGTCCGCTTCTTCGCGGCTCATTTTCAGCACTTGAGTGTAGCGAAAACACTGCTCAACCCGCTCGGCCAGCAAGGACGTATCCTGCCACAGGGATAAACGCAGGTTCACATCGAAACTCACTAAAGTCGCGAATGCATTGGCACAACGCGCACCATAAAGGCTAGTGTTAAAGATGGCGGTTTCGGTAAAGGTATTCGAGCAAAGGTGAAAGATATCAATCCCCTGCCATGGGATATTGTCAAAATGCTGATTGCTGTAGCGCATATCGGCTGTGCCATTTCGGTTGAACTCAAAGGTGCGCTCACCCTGTTCATCTAAATTCACCAGCACAGTCGCGGTAGCGGCGCCCGGCACTTCGGCAAGATAATCGGTCGCCACCCCCTGATCCGCTAAGGCTTGCTTTAACATAACGCCATAATGGTCGGCGCTGATGCCACCGGCAAAGTAACTCTTACCGCCGAGTTTAGCGTAACCCACGGCCACATTAGCGGGCGCGCCACCCGCAATCGGCTGATGATGTTTGCCCGTGGCATCGGTTGGCAGCAAGTCCACTAACACCTCACCAAAACTGAGTAATTCCGTCATTTCCACTCCAACTTTGTATTCTATATTCTGCATTCTGTAGCAGGCAAAAAGCCCACTTTCATGGGCTGTTTTGGGCTTAACATTTTTTCTGTAAAAACAGTTTCTGTAGCAAGATCCGCTTAGAACTCGTATTTAAGCGTCGCACTCGTGGTGCGGCCATTAATGGTACGGGCACGGATGATATTGTTATCAGGGATTGAGCCTTCTTCCGCTTCAGTAATACCAGTGGCATTAAACAAGTTGTTGACGTTTAAAGACACACTCATAGCTTCGGTCAGATTGTAAGTCGCAAAGGCATTTACTTGGTTGTAGCCGTCGAAACTTAAGTCGTTATTATCTTGAGCATAAGAATCCGTGGTACCGATTAAGTTAACGCCCACTGAACCTTGGTCAAAGTTGTAACGGCCCATCAAAGAGTAGATAAAGTCAGCCTGTCTTCTTGGGGTGTTACCCACCACTTCTGGCGTTAATGCATCTTTAGCAATCTCAGCATCGGTCCAGGTTAGGTTGCCTCTAAAGTCGAAGTCACCGATAAAATAGGCAGACTCGATTTCGATACCTTTGGCTTTGTACTTACGGTCGAAGAAACGTTGGCTGGTGGCTTCAAAGTTTTGCTCTTCGGTTTCAGAGTAGAACGCCGTCGCGAACACAGACAAATCATCGTAACGGTACTTAACACCTAACTCATATTGGTCAACGATATCAACCGCATCTTCCTTCGCCACTGAACCATCGGCACGCACTTTACCAAATAACAGACGGTCGGCATTGGCGCGGCCACCGTGGCTCAAGCGTGCAAAAGCAGCTAAGTCACTGGCAAACTGATAGTTAGCACCTAATGAGTAAGAGGTGTAGCTCCAATCGTAATTTACTGGCTGAGGATTCGCATTGTCGATGGAAGACACGCTCTGCTCAGGGATTGAAATCACCCCATCGAGATTCATATCCACTTGCGATTGCACGCTACCTGCGTAGTTACCGCTCGCATCACCGCTGTCATAACGCACACTGGCATCAAGCGATAAGTCACCAAAACTCGAGGCTAACGCGAGGTAAGGCGCTTTAATGGTGTAGTCGGTATCGTAATTACGTTGGCAACAATTTCCCCAGTAAGGTACGCCATAACCATAGAGGCCATTGTCAGAATACGCCGTGCCATCGGCGGCAACCACATCTAATAGCGCGGCATTATCGCCCTTCACTTCCATCAGATAAGAGTTCCACATCCAGGTCATGCTGATGTTTTGCACCGCATTGTAATAACCTAAGGTCACGCTGGTATCGTCGAAGGTTTTAGTCAATTTGAAGTCGTTTACGATTGAGCCAAAGTCATTCATCTGCACATCAAAGGTATTGATACGCATGGCTAAACCGTCCATCTGACTACCAGCATTAGGGCCATTGGCGTAAATCAACTTAGCGCCAGTGCCTGCAATACTGGTGGCGATGTCGCTACCGTTGGCCACTTCGGCGGGGAATGGCGCGATGAAGTTACCGCTCACATCGGAGAAGCGGAAACGGTTTTCCACCTGCCAATCGTTACCTAAATCGAATGATGCTTCTAAGCCGACAGAATTAACCACAGGATTCATGCCATCGCGCATATCGCCACGGCGACGTTCTCCGTCGGCACCTAAGCTCAAGGTTGATTGGAAATACGCGGATTGAATCGCATCGGATTTAGCATCAAAACCTGGGATTGAACTACCATCTGAGTACATAGGCATAGGTAAGTAACCAATGCTTTTATCGTCTAAATGTTTGAAATACAGACGAACGTAACCCTTATCGAATTCTTTGGTTAAGTTAGCTTTGATCTGGCCGCCTTTGTTAGCGTTATAGCCAGCGTCGCGTGGGCCTTCGCCCGTACGCACAAAACCGCCCACATGGAAACGCAGGCTGTCGTTGATGCTAGTGCCGTATTCAAAGTCGGTACGGAAAGTGTCGTAATCCAGCCCTAGAGTGGTAGCAACACTGCCCGAATCCGAGGTGCCCGTTTTACTGATCACGTTGATAATGCCGCCGGGCGCATTACTGGCTGCAGTCGATGCCGAGCCACCACGGATAGATTCAATGGTTTGCACTGTTGAATCTAAGCGTAAAAAGATGTCTGCGTTACCGAAGGCGATATCGCCAAACTGTAGGATTGGCAATCCATCTTCTTGAATTTGTAGGAACTTAGCACCACCAGACGCCACAGGTAAACCACGCACGGCAATGTTAGCGTTACCTTCGCCACCAGTAGACTCAACCTTCATCCCCGGAATAATACGAAATGCCTCGGCCGATGAACGTGGTGAGCTCACTTCCAGCTCAGCCAGTGACACGCTGCTGACTGACACACTCGAGTCCATAACACGAGTGCCGCGGGCAACCCCAGTCACGGTAATTCTTTCTAAACCTAACGCGTCTTTCTTGGCTTCTTCCTGTTGTGGTGCTTCGGCAGCCCAAAGGTGAGAACTCACCAACACGGCCAATGTACTTAACAAGAATTTCTGTGATGTGCTTTTTATCATTTTTATGTCCCCACCCATATTTGAGATGCAGCCCTATCTCCCCATGGCTGCCTCTACCGAATTGTGATTAATCGAAGAACCATCTTAGTGATTGCTCAAGGTCATATTGAACTTAACTCTGAATCAACTTAATCGATTAAGTTAACAAGTTAGCAACTTAACAACAAAAAGCAAGTGCGTTTTTTGCACAGTTTTGGTTCGCACTCTGGGTGCACTAGGTCAAAGCATTGATTAATTGAAGAAATGTGACAGAAAAATATTTTCTGTCACAGCCCAAATTAGTGCGCTTCAGCCGTTAACAAATGGCGGGCAGGATCTTTAACGAGATTAAATCCGCTCAAGAGGCATAACAAAATGGCAAAACCAGTGGCGAGGTAGAAGCCATATTTAACATGGCCGAAAATATCGCCCACTAACCCCATCAACAAGGGCCCAACGGCAGCGGACACGGCAGTAAAAAACAAAATCACCCCAGCCACAGAGCCATGCTGATCCACGGGGAAACAGCTAATCCCCTTAGAATTAAGTGTGGGATACATCATCGACATAAACAGCCCAGACAAGGGCAACAAGACGACTGCCGCTTCAATACCGTAGATCATAGACCCGAGATAACAAGCACTTATCGCGAAGCTAAACCAGAACATTACTTGCTGCCACGGGAAGCGATCGAGCACCCAACCCCCTAAAAAGCGCCCACCCGCACGCAGGGTAAAGAAGATCGTCAGGGCATAGGCCGCAAGCGTGGTGTAATCGCCTTGATAGCTTTGCAGCAAGGTCGGCATCCACACGTAAATCGCCACTTCGGTGGCAACATATAAACCTATCGCGAGTGAAAACCCTAATGCATAAGGGTTTTTCATCATCTTAAAGGTGCTGGCAAGGTTAATGGCATCCGTCGAGGAGCGCTTAATTTGCGGATAGTCAGCCCGATAAGCTAACCAGCACAGCACTAAACAGAAACAACCAGCGCCAAAATACAGATACTTCCAAGAAACGCCGCTGATCAGTAAATAACTGACGATGGCCGGCCCTATCATGGCGCCGACACCAAAGTAGCCCTCCACCGTATTCATAGTGCTCGAATGCTGTTTTGAGGAAGTCGAGATATCGCCGATAAGCCCGAGTGCGCCGGTTTTAAAGACGCCAATCGCCGTGCCGACAAAGGCAAGTAGGAACAAGAAATAGTAAAACGATTCCCCCAGCGCGAACATAAAGCAGGCGAGCGCGAATAATAATAACCCCAATAGAATGGTTAACTTACGCCCAATCTTATCTGCTAAGAAGCCTAAAAACAGTCCACTCATCGCGATAAAAATCATCGGCATATAATGGAAAGCACTGGCCTGCGACATGGACAAACCAAACTGGGATATCAGCTCTGGAATAATGACACCCACGGCATCTGAGGTCATAGCGAACATGAAAAACATTAAATATGTGAGTACCCGAATACGGGTGTGATTGCGGTTATCGCAACCTTTTGAATCACTTACCATACCATTTCACCTTATCGTTATTATAACTAAGCACCCTCTTACTAAGTGGCAGCATTAAGAGAGCGTTTTAGTTTTTATGTTGTGTACAGCAGTGAGCCAGCCTCCCCCAAAACTTGAGACTAACTCAAAAATCCAACAAACCACTTGAATAATGTTTCATATTGGTTAAATATACAACTTAATCGATTAAGTTTAGTTGTGCAATCAATTAAAGGATTGCCATAAACCTTTACTCTAAAAAGACAACTCAAGCGTGGGCAAAGTATGAAAAACCAAGTGCAACTGATCACCTATGTCGACAGAATTACCAATGCAGGGCTCAAGGAGCTCAAAGCGCTACTCGATGACGAGTTGCAAGGTCTATTCGGCGGCGTACATCTTTTGCCTTTCTATTTCCCCATTGACGGCAGCGATGCGGGCTTCGATCCGATAGACCATGTGCAAGTCGATTCACGCTTAGGCAATTGGGATGACGTTAAACGCATTGGTGACGACTACGACATCATGGCCGACCTTATCGTTAACCACATGTCCGCCGAATCGCCAGAATTTAAAGACGTGCTCAAGCACGGCAAACAATCGACTTACTGGGATTTGTTTTTAACCAAAGACAAGGTATTTCCTGAGGGGTTAAGCGAGCAAGATCAAGCCGCTATCTATCGTCCGCGTCCGGGCAGTTGTTTTAGCACTTACACCTTAGCCGATGGCTCGACCGAAGAGTTTTGGACCACCTTTACCCGCAATCAAATCGATATCGACGTTCATTCCGCCGCGGGTAAAGATTATTTAAACCGAGTGCTGGCGCGTTTCGACCACAGTAAAGTGAATCTGATCCGCTTAGATGCTGCGGGTTATGCAATTAAAAAGCCCGGCACTAGCTGCTTTATGATTGAAGAGTCCTTCGAGTTCGTGGATAAGTTAGCTAAGCAAGCCAATGCGTTAGGTATGACAACGCTGGCCGAAATTCATTCGCACCACATGACTCAGGTCGAGATCGCCAAGCGGGTCGACATGGTGTACGACTTCGCCCTGCCACCGCTCATCTTGCACACGCTGTTTAGCCAAGATTGCCAAGCCTTGACCCATTGGCTGGAAATGGCGCCGCGCAACTGCATCACCGTACTCGACACCCACGACGGCATCGGCATTATCGACGTCGGCCCTATGGATGGCTTGCGCGGATTATTGACCGAAAATCAAATCGATAATCTGGTTGAAACCATACATGGCAACAGTAAGGGCGAGAGTCTACAAGCCACAGGCGCGGCCGCCAGCAACGTCGATTTGTATCAAATCAACTGCACCTATTACGATGCCCTCGGTCAGAATGACCTAGATTATTTGATGGCGCGGGCGATTCAGTTTTTCGCACCCGGTATTCCGCAGGTGTATTACGCGGGTCTGCTGGCGATTCCAAACGATATGGATCTGCTCAACAAAACCCATGTCGGTCGCGATATCAATCGCCCTTACTTGAACCGTGAAAAAGTGCAGCAAGCCATGCAGAAACCTGTCGTTAAGGCGCTGACTCAGCTGATTAAACTGCGTAATAGCAGCCCTGCCTTCGATGGCCGCTTTACGATGGCATCAGCAGAACGCACGTTAACTTTATCTTGGACAGCGGCCGAGGCTCAGGCGAGTCTCACCCTCGACTTTGCCAATAAAGAGGGCCAAATCATCCTTTTAGATAAGCAAGGTAAAGAGACACAAGTGTCGTTATCAAAACTGTTGGCTCAAGCATAAGCTTGCGTTCCTGTTCGGACTTGAGCTTAGGTTTAAGTTCAAGCTAAGCGACATAGTGTTGAGATAGCAAAAAGGCGCATTGAATGCGCCTTTTTTAGTTAAAAGATGTAGAGACTAGCAGCTCTTACCGAGACGTAATTCATAGCCCAAGACTTCCGCATGCACGGCATCACTAACAAACATTTGCGCCGCTTTTCGGCCCTTCTGCTCAGAATATTGATAGACTGTCGTTAACGGCGGATTTGAACGTGTGCCTTCATCTATGCCATCAAAGCCCACGACTCGCACATCTTCAGGAACATTCAGCCCCATGGCCTGCGCCTCACCGAGCACACTCAAGGCGATTAAGTCACTCATGCATAAAAACACATTCGGCCGTGGAGTCGAATTCAACGCTTCTTTTGCCGCTATCGCCGCATAGTCGGCATTGCTCTCGGGGATATTCCAAATGCGGTCCTGCCCCAGAATAACGCTCACTTCTTCAATCGCTTGCAAGTAACCCTGTAATCTTTGATGGGCAACTGAGGTGTCGATTTCTAACAAATTCAGATCATACACGCGGCACGTTAAGTGGGTATCGAGCAAACGTAGCCCCAAAATAGCCACATTGTCTGCGGGTGACTGCAATGCCAGTTTCGCCACTTCATAGGCGGCTAACTTATTGTCTATGCTCACTGATGCATTGCGGTGGATATCAAAATCGACGGTGACGACCTTTTTCTTGACCTGCTTTAACTGCTCGGCCAACAGGGCATTACGCGGGCGACCATAACAAATAAAGCCATCCACAAAGTCGGCCACCGCATTCACGCTGTCCGAACTGCCCGAAAACAGCAGCAAATTGAGCTTTTCTTGCTCCAAGACAGAGGCCACGCCCTTCATAAATTTACTGGCGACGGGATCGGACACCATGTATTCCACGCTGTCCGACAGTACCAAGGCGACAGTATCGAACTTGCCCTTACGTAGGGATTGAGCCGCTTTATTTGGTCCGAAATATCCCAACTTAGTGCAGGCAGCTAAAATGTCGTTACGACGTTTTTCAGATAATTGGTCGGGGCGATTAAACGCGTTAGAAACAGTGGCATTAGAGACACCCAACTCGTTGGCTATGCTCTTTAGGGTCCAGTGTTTTGTTGTTGTCATGCTTATGTCCTGGAATCGAATAAGGCCACAAAAATACGGCTCAGCGCAAATAGTACACGGCTTAAATGGGTCGTGCACCTGCAAATCTAGACTTAATGCGCAGTTTCGCTATCGTGATCTTTTAATGCCGTTGCAGGGGATAAAAAACCGACTATCGCGGCACACAATGCCACACCCGCAGCGGCCATAAATCCGTACTGGAAGGCTTGATGCACCACCTCTGTCGGCAATGTTTTAATGGCGGCGATGCCAAGTTCAGAACCCGTGAGTGGCAACAGACTATAAAGCAGCACGCTAAACAGCGCAGTACCGATAGCTGCCCCCATAGAACGACACAGTGACACCATAGCCGTGATCTGGCTGAGTCGCGCCTTGCCCGACACGCTCTGCACTACGAGCTGCACACTCGGCATCACAGTCCCTAATCCTATTCCGACCAACACACCTAAGCCGCCGATCACATTGGCATTAGGCGGCACAAAGCTAATCAATAACAAGCCGATGAAAGCTAAGCCCATACCAAAGGTCGGCAACCACTTAGGCGCGACATCTTTACTTAATAGTCGGCCCGCAATCGTCGAGCCAGTAACAATACCAAAGGTCATAGGCAAGAGCAGCAAACCGGTTTTGGCGGGATTAGTGTGTAAACCCACTTGCAGATAAATCGGCAGGAAGAAAATCATCGCAAACAAACAGGCCGCAAACAACGCCGCCGTCAACAGTGGCATATACACGGCCTTCTTCGCCAGTAAATCTAACGGCAGAAACGGGCTAGCCAATCGCCGCTCCCACAATAACAAGCCTAAAATGCCGAACACCACAAAAACGGCAAAGCCTAAGCTAGTCGCAGAAAGCCAAGCAAATTCTTGCCCCGCCACAGATAACCAATATAAGAGTGCGGTGATAATGGTCGGAAACAAGACCACGCCCACTAAATCAAACTTGCCTTGACGTACGGGTTTAACGCTGCGCTTATGCAGCCCATTGAGTCGCCATACCGCCAGCATGGCCAGTGGAATATTCGCCCAAAATAGCCAATGCCACGAATAGGCGTGCACCACAATACCGCCAATGACAGGGCCGCCAACACTCGCTAGGGTAAACATAGCAGCAAAATAGCCTTGGAAACGTGCCCGCTGCCGAATGGGAACTAACTCGCCAATCAAAGATTGAGACAAACTCATCAAGCCGCCACCGCCCATGCCCTGCAAGATACGTCCGGCGATCATGTGATCCATAGTGCCCGCACTCGCCGAAACGATGGAACCCAGTGCAAAAATCACTATGGCGATCATCAGGATTTTCGCGCGACCGAAGTTATCCCCTAACCAGCCATAAATCGGCACAGAAGCGGCCATCGCCAGCATATAACCGATAGTGATCCACGAGGCTTGGCGCAGGCCGCCAAGATCTTCAACTATGGCTGGCGTCGCCGTGGCGAGTAAGGTTTGATCGACTGCCGCCAAAAACATGGGCAAGAATACAGCCGAGAAAATGGCGAGAAAAACAGAAGTAGGTAAAGGGTCACTCTGGGATAACGCAGGCTCTAAGGACATATTGTCTCCGCTAACTCATCAGCCCAAGTGCAAAAAGAAAGTGCATAAAGAAGATGTGCTAAATTCGCCGTGCATTCCAATACTTAGACGCCCAATAACTGTTATGCAGGCTCGAAATCTTCACCCCTTGGCTAGTGGAAACATGGAGAAAATTATCGTCTCCCACATAAATGCCAACATGGTGTGTGCTCCAACCTGTCTTGAAAAATACTAAGTCGCCCTTGCGCAGTTGATTTCTCGGCACAGGTTTTCCTAGTGCTTGTTGTTCTTCAACCGTGCGCGGCAAGGTCATACCCAACATCTTCTGATAGGCGACCGACACAAAGGCCGAGCAATCTATGCCCCGCTTAGTGCCACCGCCTAAACGATAGGGCACACCGCGCCACTCAGAATGCAGTTCGGAGATATTGCTATCGTTCCAAACCGTGGCGGGTTCAACTTGCTTTACCACAGGCTTAGGTTCTGGCGCGCTAGCACAAGCACCAAGGCCTAAGGCTAAGATAATTATCAGTAATCGTTTCATAGCTTCAAACTCATTGCAGGCAGATTTCACAGTAACGTAATTTTGAGTTTTTATCAGGTAAATTCAGGGCGGCTGGGGATCAAAATGCCCCAACACCCGCGCACTCTAGCAGACTAATGTAACCCAAAGCTTAAAACTATAACGCCGTCCACAATAAACGCACGCCCACCAGCACCATTAAAATCAATATGATGCGCTTAAATAACCTGTCGTTAATTTTATCTTGAATAAACAGACCTAGCTTTACCCCTAACCATGCCAGCGGCACCAGTAACAGAGAAACTAAAATATTCTCTTGGTTAATCTGCCCAAGCAAACTGTAGGGGATAAGCTTGACCAGATTTACCACAGCAAAAAATACCACAGCCGTGGCTAAAAATTCTGCCTTAGCCAAACGCAGCGGTAACAAATAAGCGTTGAGTGGCGGCCCGCCCGCATGGGCAACAAAGCTAGTAAATCCCGCAGTTAAGCCACACAAGCGCCCTACCAGAGGTGAAGGTGATGCTTGGGTTTTATCCCCCAGAATCAAACCATACAAACCAAAACCAAGGGACACACAACCTAAAATCGCCCGAAGATATTCTTCATTCAACCTATCAAACAACAGATAAGCGATAAAAATACCCACTATCGCCGCGGGCAGTAATATCCATAAATGACGCGGATTATGTTGCCCCCACCAAGAACGCACACTCAAAAAATCCATATAAATCAGCAGCGGCAACATAAGCGCCGCCGCTGTGGTAGGGCTAATGGCCAGCGCCAATAGCGGGACAGTTAAGCCGCCCACGCCACCCGCAAAACCGGATTTAGAAATCCCCGTAATCAACACTGCGGGTATAGCCACCAACCAAAAAAGAGGGTCCGTTAACATCAACACATCCTGAATAACGCTTTATGGCTATCAAGTTACCTGTTGTTGAGGTGATAAAAAAGCAAAAAATCCGCAGCCATTTAGCTGCGGATTTTTGTTTTAGCTTTTGGCTAAGCCGGACTAAGTGTGTGTGCTTAAGCCGATTCTGCCGTCATGTTCACTAAGCGCGGTGTACTCTTAGTCGCTTTCTTGGCTGACACTGGGTTTTTAGGTTCTGGTAAACGTATGGTTAATGACATCACTAACGCCACCACCAGCAGCACTAAAATCACGTTGAAGGTCGCAATAAAGCCACCGAATAACGAGGCGACAATCGAACCGATAATGCTGCCGACACCAAAACCTAAGTAGATAACCCCATAGTTTTTAGTCAGGTTATTCAGGCCGAAGAAGTCGCTCACCAGTGAGGGATAAACAGTAATAGTGCCACCAAAACTAAAGGCAACGCAGGCGACCGCGACGAAGAACAGGTTAGCATTCAAAGGAATGAACAACAGTAACACCATACCTACTAAGGTGATGATCTGCGCCAGTGAAATAACGCGAATGCGGGGGATTTTGTCCGACAGAATACCCAGCACTAAACGACCACTGAGGTTCGCCATAGCAATCACAGCAACAGCATTGGCGGCGACCAGTACAGGCAAGTCGACCATCTTCTCGCCGATATCTTTAGCCACACCAATCACATACAAACCACTCATACAGGCAGACAGGAACATCAGCGCCAGCATCCAGTATTGCGGCTTACGCATGGCTTCTGCGAGGGTGAAGTCGCGGCTTTCGGCCTGCTGACTTGCGGCTGATTGTGCAGGCGCATCTTTCATCAACATACCGCCACATAACACCAGCGCCATGGCGATCAGGCCCCACTGTTGGAAGGTGGTTTCAAGGCCAGTATTTTCGAGTAACAGCACGTTGATGTACTTAAATCCAAGACTACCTAGACCATAGGCGCCAATCGCTAACGCCGAAATCAGCCCTTTGCGTTCGGGGAACCACTTCACGCAGTTAGACAAGGTCATCAAGTAGCCAGTGCCATCGGCAAAGCCCACTAAAATCCCTGCGCAAAGATAAAGCATCATCAAGTTACTGGCTTGGGCTGTGAGTAAGAAACCCAGCCCAAGTAATAGGCCTGCGCCTAAGGTGACATTACGCACGCCGAAGCGTTCCTGTAATTTGCCCGCCATGGAAGACGCCACGGCCAAAGACAAACTCAGCAAACCAAATACAAACGCCACTTGGCTGACAGGCTCGTCGAGCTTAGCAGCCAACTGCGCATTGAACAGGCTCCAAGTGTAAACTGAGCCGAGTGCAAACTGGGTGATAATAGTACCAACTAAGGTCAGGTACCGAGTACGGTTCATCTCTTTAGTCATGATGCATCTCGCTTTAGGGGATCAGGAATTGAGTCCACTATAAGAGAGATGCCATTCGCGCCGATCAATTAAGGCATGAAATACAGATCTGCAGGAATGAATGACAATTACAGCCTCATCAGCTGTCGAAAAGCCTTAATATTACTACGGCTAACGGGCACCTCGAACGACAAATCATGCAATCGGATCAGGTAAGTACTATTGAACCAAGGCACGATTTCGCGGATCTTGTTGATATTGACGCAATAGGAACGGTGGCAGCGGAAAAAGCCCTCGGCGGGCAAGCGGCTGACAAACTCGCTAATGGTCATCTGCATCACATAACGGTCGGTGCGGGTATACACATAGGTCAGTTTTTCATCGGCCTCGGCGTAATAAATTTGCTCGCAAGGCGTAACGATAATCCGCTCCCCTTTGACTAAGTTCACGGTACGACTCGCATTACTCGCGGCTTCATGTTGCGGCTTTGGCGCTTGCCGCCCCGCCTGTTCAATCTTCTGCAATAAGCTGATGATCCGCGGCTCATTGTAGGGCTTGAGAATATAATCAAAAGCTTCAAGCTCAAACGCTTCTACCGCAAATTCTTTATAGGCAGTGACAAACACCACATGGGGTGGATGGGTCGATTTATGCAGATTCTTCGCCAACAATAGGCCATCGATAGACGGAATTTGGATATCCAAAAACACCACATCAACCTCATGATCCTGCAGATATTTAAAGGCCTCCAAGCCATCTTCAAAGCTTGCCACTATGTCTATCTCACTGTGGCTCTTTACTAAATACTCCAGCTCCTCACGGGCCAGATATTCATCTTCAACTATGATGGCTTTTAACATACTTGCGCCTCATTTTCCGGTAAATAAAAGCTGACTTCAGTCCCCGGTTCCAGCCGTTTAAGCTGCAGCCCTTCGCCGTACAATAACTTCACCCTCTGGTGCACATTCATCAGCCCAATACTGCTGCTTTCTATGCGACCCGCGGCGACGCCATCTATCACCTCTTGGCTGATGCCATAACCTGTGTCACGCACGGCCACGCGAATGCCAGAATCGAGTTTTTTCACTTCTATGGTCACTCTACCCGGCGCACTGCGCGGCTGAATGCCGTGCAAAATGGCGTTTTCCACCAGCGGCTGCAACAAGAGGCAAGGTACACAAAAATGCACATCGTCGACATCGAACACCACTTCAAGCTTGTCGCCAAAGCGCGCTTGCTCAATCGCCACATAATCGCGTACTTGTTTGACTTCCTCTTGGATATCAATCAACTCATCGCCCTTGGCTAGGTTATAGCGCAGATAATCGGCCAGATTGGCAATCAACTCCCGCGCCTGCTGCGGCCGAATTCGGATCAGAGAAGAAATCGCATTGAGGGCATTAAATAAAAAGTGCGGGTTAATCTTGCTCTGCAGCGCAGTAAACTCCGCCTTGCGGGTCATCTCCTGCAGTTGCTCGATACGCGACACTTCCATCTGGGTCGAAATCAACTGCGACAAGCCCACCGCCATCTCTCGCAGCGAGCTGGTAATCCGATAGTTATTGCGATAATAAATCTTCAGCGTACCGCTCACAGTGCCGTTTTCACGCAGCGGGATTATGATGACCGAATGAAAATCCGATAAATGATATTGGCGTAAGTCGTTGTTAATAATGTTTTGATCTAGCTCTATCGCCCTTTGAGTCATCTCGCTAATCGCTTGATGACCATCGACCTCGTAGTAATCTTTGCCAACGCCCATATAGGCCAATACATCGCGAGTATCAGTAATGGCCACGGCATCGGCATGGATCTCATTACGGATAACGGCGCACACTTGCTCTAAGGCATGGCGGTCAATTTTGCGGAAGAAAGGTAAGGTTTTATTGGCGATATCCAGCGCGAGCTTGGCCTGCTTAGCGGCAATGAGCTCTTTCTCATCGTCGAGGTCCTGCACTAGCTTAATAATCAGTCCGATACACACAGTGCCCGCAATCATGGGATAGGCAATATGACTGACTATCTCAACGCCCACCTCGTGTGGCTCTGTCAGCAACCAAATCAACAACATGGTCAGCGTTTCGCACAACATGCCCGCCACAATGCCATAAATCCATAACTTAGATTTGGGGCATTTGTAGTAAATCCAGGTCGCCATTAGACCGGCAATAATGCTGGCGATTAAACACGGAATAGAGGTATCACCATCCATATCAATCAGATATCTATGCAGCCCCGACAGCACGCCCGCGGGAATACCAACCCAAGGGCCAAATAATATCCCGCCGGAAATAATCGCGATAATCCGCACGTTGACCAACGCGCCTTCAACCTCAATGCCGGTATAGGTACTGAACACCGCAAATAAGCAAAATATCGCCGCCACTGAGACCAGCTCTGCGGGAGTGTGATTACGCTTTTGGAATAAACGCTGGAACGGTCGAGTGCGGGTTAAAAAGAACAAGGTCATCAGCATCAAGGCCGCCCGTTCAAATACCGCCAGTAACATCATTTGATTTTCGAGCACGCTTTCCCCTTAATCAATCACGCTGAGTGACAGCCTAATTCTATATGTGAATTCTATCTGTGTTAGTGTTAAGCAGTATGCTGAATGGATTACGGCTTAGGCTGGCAATGTCGCCGCCAACACCGGTACCGATAAAAGATAGACTCGATTTTGCAGATCTGACTTAACGCGTGAAGGATAAAAATCACCGAGACTAACCCAGAACTCGTCCGCTATTACGGCTCGAGTAAAACATCAAACGCTAATGCCCCACATAAATACAGGCTTGCTAAAGTAAAGGACAGCAAAAACTCCCATACACGCGGGCTCAGTCACATATTCACGTTTGAATTGGGTTAACAGAGTTATCCAAGGGCGATTTTAACAGCTCAATTACCCAACCATATGACTGCGTCGATTTGCAAAATCCACGGGAATACCCGAAGCTAAAACCTTCGGCTCGAATGCAAGATGGGATCTGAAACCAGTTCAGCATGCCAGACTAACACTAACTAAGTGTGTCCTCGCAAAGGAATAAGGAGCGAACATGAGTGAAGTTCAAGCACAGTTTTATGGTGGCCCTAAGGAATGCCCTATTGAAAATGGCCGCATTCAAGTTCAACGAATTTCCCCCAAAATAAGTGATGTCGGCGGCATTCCCGTCGCACGGGCGATCCCACAAAAAGAGCGTCGTCTTATCGGCCCTTGGTGTTTCCTCGACCATATTGGCCCAGTCACCGACGGCCCTGAGCTAAACGTTGGCCAGCATCCGCACATTGGGCTGCAAACTTTTACTTGGATGCTCGAAGGCGAAATCATGCACAAGGACAGTCTCGGCAGCGCCCAAGTGATCCGCCCTAAACAAGTTAACTTGATGACCGCCGGACACGGTATCGCCCACACCGAAGAATCCGTCGCTGGCCATAGCACTATGCACGCGGCGCAGCTGTGGATTGCCCTGCCGCTTGAGCATAAAGACACAACTCCGAGATTCGATCACTATCCCGAACTCCCCACTTGGCACGATGCGGGCGTTGATTTCACCCTACTGATTGGCAGTTGGCAGCATCAACAGGCGCCCACATTGCACTTCTCGCCGATAGTGGCGATGGATTTATTTGCCGCCGAAAACACTGAGCTCACTCTGACTCTCGACCCGAGTTTTGAATATGCCCTCATGCCACTCGAAGGCTTTTTCCGCATCGATGACCAAAGCTTCAACAATAACGACCTCGCCTATCTGGGGATGTTACGCGAAAGCGTCACTGTCGAACTCGACGCGGGTTGCCGCATATTGCTGATTGGCGGCGCGCCACTGGCCGACCCTGTCAGTATTTGGTGGAATTTTGTTGGCCATAGCAAAGACGAAATCGCTCAGGCTCAAGCGGATTGGGAAGCCCACTCGACACGTTTTGATACTGTGCCCGGCTATGAGGGCAAGCGCTTAGTGCCACCGCCGATACCTTGGTGATCTTCAGCTAAAGAATGGCAGGCAAATACTTGATAGCGAGCCCATTAGCATCAATCCGATAACGGCCCACGCCTAGAATGGCTTACCCCATAAGTTTATGGGGTAAGCCTGATTATTAGCTCGCAGTTTGATATGAGTGCGCGAGAACAGCCCGAGCAAACTGCACGCTAAGCCACTCACAGGGCTATAAATTTTACGGATTTTTTACGCGCTATCTTAAAATGGCTTTGCTAGAGTACAGACACTTTCTTTATATGCGTCTTTCTATCCATGACTTCATCCATAGCGGCTCCCATGACTCAATACTGGCGTTCGCACCCAACATTTTTTACCGGCACAGTGCTGGTTATTGCGATTTTTAGCAGTGCATTTATCGATTATTTTGCAGGCTCCACCATAGCCGTGCTGCTGATCTTACAATTGGCCGTGGTCGCAGTGGCCCTGCAATGCAACGCTAACTTTGCCTATTTTGCTGCTGTGTTTGAGGCGACAAGCTTTAATTTTCTGTTTACCACGCCGCGCTATTCGCTACAGATGTTCAATCTTGAGGACATTCTCAATCTAACTGTGTTTTTACTTGTCGCCCTGACCACCAGCAAATTGGCCGAACTTTATCGCCGCCAGCAAGCTGCACTCGAACAAGCTCAGTTACGCAACAGCATCTTATTGTCGGTTTCCCATGACTTACGCACGCCGCTCTCGACCATCATAGGCACCCTGACGACACTTAAGGAATACATGCCTAAGCTCAGTGCGTCGCAAAAGACTGAGCTGATTGATAGCGCGGCCGCCGAGAGTCATCGTCTGCATCAATATATCGAAAACCTGTTACAGGCCACTAAGTTACAACACGGCGCCCTCAAGTTCAGCCTGAGTGAAGACGCCATGATGAATGTGTTGCACCAAGCTATCGGCCGCTTTCCCGCCGCGCAGCCGCGAATTGTTATCGACAGCGAGGCCGAACTGCCGCCGCTGATGATCAGCAGCTCTTTGATTGAACAGGCCATTTTTAATGTGCTGGATAATGCGCTGCGCTATTCGCCCTTAGATAAACCCGTCACAGTAAAAGCTTACCAGCAGGGCGATATGCTGCGGTTAGATATTCAAGATGAGGGCGTAGGCATCGCCGCCGCAGAGGCGCAGGCTATTTTTGAACTCTTTTATCGCCAGCATCCCTCCACCGATGGCGGCGCAGGCCTTGGGCTTGCCGTTGCGAAGGGCATAATTACCGCCCATGGCGGCCAGATCAGCGCCGAACCTGTGGCTAAGGGCAGTCTTATTCGTATTGCTTTGCCGATTAAAAAGGGAGAGCAATAAATGGCTTACAAGGTGCTGGTTGTCGATGATGAAGTGCAAATTCACACTTTTATGCGGATATCGTTAGAAGCGGAAGGCTTTGAATATCATGGCGCCGCCTCGATTGCCTCTGCCCTCGCCCAATATCAAGCACAGCGGCCACACGTGTTAGTGCTCGACCTTGGCTTACCCGACGGCGATGGCATCAGCTTGCTGCAAACCCTACGGCAGCATGACAAAGTGCCCGTGCTTATCTTAACCGCCCGCGATCAAGAGGAAGAGAAAATCCGCCTATTGGAAGCGGGCGCCAATGATTATCTCAGCAAGCCATTTGGGATCAGGGAGTTAATCGCGCGCATTAAGGTATTAGTCCGCGACTTAGTGGACGAACCCGCCTTGAGTGATGTGCTGCAATTTGGCGCACTTAAGCTGCAAAAAAGTACCCACCAGCTTTGGCTCGACCAGCAAGAAATCGCCTTAACTAAAAAGGAATTCGCCCTGATTGAGACCTTAATGGCTCACCCCGGTCAATTAGTGAAACAAACCGAATTACTGCGGGATATTTGGGGCGAAACCCATACAGAAGACAGTCATTATCTGCGGATTCTGGTCAGTCAGTTACGCAAAAAGCTTAACGACAGCACAGAGCAACAACTGATCAAGACAGAAGCGGGACTCGGCTATCGCTTGACTGACATGAGTCAAAAATAACGTTTTTATCATCAACACTTTCAAAAAATCATAAAAGGATGTTTGTATGGCGCATTTTACCGTTATTGGATTAGGCCGCTTCGGCGTCGCCGTGAGCCGAGAACTGATCCACTTAGGTCATACGGTTACAGGTGTCGATAATGACCATAAAGCTGTTGAAAAATATGTAGAAATTCTTACAGAAGCCGTAATTTGCGATTGCGCTGATGAGGCGTCACTAAGGGAACTCGATCTTGCCAGTAGCGAAGTTGTGATTGTCGCTATCGGTTTTGATATGCAATCGAGCCTGCTGTGCACCCTGGCACTGAAAAATCTCGGCGTGCAAAATATTTGGGTTAAAGCCAGCAATAAGGCGCACCACACCATATTGTCTAAACTCGATGTTACTCGGATTATCCACCCTGAAGAAGATATGGGGGTCCGCGTCGCCCAGTCGCTAAACTACCCTATGGTTAATAACTTTCTCGCTATCGGCGATGGGCTCTATATTGTTGAAATCCATATTAAAGCCCATTTGCATCAAGCCACAGTTGGCCAGCTGCTGGGGAACTTGCAAGAGAAAAACACTGATGAGCAAACTAACGTGCAACGCAGCCCTAAGGGCAAAGTCGCGCCGTTAATGGTCAAACGTGAGCAGAGCGTATTTAGCAAGATTGATAGCGATTTTACCTTGCACACAGAGGATGCCTTATTCCTTTGCGGTAGCCGTGCCGAGTTAAAACAGCTCGCGCCAAGGTTGGTGTAAGGTGGTTCAATGGCATCCTTCGCTCACCCTAGAGCACACTCCTAAAACCGGCAAAAAACTCTTTGGCGCGCCGCCCTTTATCTTAAGTGCAAGCTTTGCTCTGTTAATCCTCGTCGGCACATGTTTACTTAAACTGCCCATCGCCACTGTGTCGCCCATTACTTGGCTGCAAAGCCTGTTTACCGTCACCTCGGCGGTGACAGTAACAGGGCTTGTGGTCGTCGATACTGGAAGTGTGTTCACGCCCTTTGGCCAAGTGATAATCGCGCTGCTAATTCAATGCGGTGGTTTAGGCTTGATGACCTTTGCGATTGTCACCCTTATAGCCCTTGGCGGTAAGATTGGCTTTCTACAGCAAACCGTCGCAAAAGAGGCGTTTAATCAAACCGATACATCGACATTAGTCTCAACCGCCAAAGCCGTATTTGTGTTTTCGCTGCTGGTTGAAGCCGTAGGCATGCTGATTTTATCAGTGCATTGGAGCCATGAACTCGGCTGGCAAACTAGCTTATTCCACGGCTTTTTCTATACCATTAGCGCCTTTAATAACGCAGGTTTTGCCCTCAGTGCCGACAGCCTAATGCCCTATGTGGCCGATCCCGTGATCAACCTAACCATCACAGGTTTATTTATCATTGGTGGTTTAGGATTTTCGGTGTGGATAGATCTTCGTAGGAACAAACGTTGGTCAAAACTCAGCGTTTACAGCCGCATGATGATCACCGGCACTATTGTCATCAACGCGGTCGCCGTGATTGCGATTTACTTTATTGAGTACAACAACCCCAACACCTTGGCGCCCTTAAGCGAACTCGGAAAATGGTTAGCCTCATGGTTTCAAGCCGTTACACCGCGCACCGCAGGTTTTAATACCCTAGCGATTGACCAACTCGAAGACGCCAGTACCTTGCTCATACTCGTGCTGATGTTTATCGGCGGCGGCTCATTAAGTACCGCCAGCGGCATTAAAGTCGTCACCTTTATGGTGCTGATTTTGGCCACTTATGGTTATTTACGCCGCGACGAAGCCATCTATGTGTTTAAACGGGAAATCCCCAAAGATACCGTCAGCAAAGCCTTAGCACTGACCATCATCTCTCTGGTCGTATCTTGGCTGGCCATCTTCATATTGGTATTAAGCGAGAAAGCGCCGTTAATCGATATCGTCTTCGAGGCCATATCCGCACTGGGCACTGTCGGTTTATCCCGCGGTTTAACAGGCAACCTCACCAATCTAGGCCAAGCCATCATCATCTTTATGATGTTCATGGGTCGCCTCGGCCCACTCATGCTCGCCTATTTCCTCGCGAATCCAAGGGTGAAAAAACTGCGCTATGCAGAAACCAAACTGGCGATTGGTTAAAGAAATTAGTTGGAAGGCTGGCACTGCAAGTCAGTGCCGCCCTTCGAGTCTGTTCACCGCTATAACACTTTCCGTTTCTTTTAAAAGAACTATTCCGATAGGCGATTCGATGGCTTCATGCCATCGAAAACCATATCAGTGGCACTCTATATCTCAGAATTCCCCCAACTGAGTCATTCTTTCTAAGCCACCCATTGTGATCACCTTGAAAAACGACGAAAGCACTCCCGCCATATATCTAAATATCTGATGGCATAAGCTATCCATTGATTATCCACTTCAACCTTTATCCGCTATAGTGGATGTTGCATAATATTCCATTGACCAAACTCCAGCTAACTCATTGCCAATGAATAAAAAACTCACCTTCGCTCTATCAAAGTTCGACTTTTAGACCTTAGCAGAAATACGCTTGGTGATAGCACGAAAGATACTGTAGGTTATATTCCATACTATCAGTGGCTTTGTTTTTATTTGTAGCAGTTAAACCCATTAGTAGAACAAGAAAAGCTAAGGTTTGAATGAAGACTGTTGCTAATTAAGCAAGAACTTTGAGTTGATCAATAACTGAAGCTAATAAGTATGTTTATTAACTAAAAAGTCGGGTGGTAGCGATAGATATGTTTCAAATACAGGATTTAGTCGACCTTCAAGCCTTATCAGAGTCAGCGGAGTTGGAATTTAAATTGGCTCAAGGACAAGATGGTAAAGGTAAATTACCTGATGATTTTTGGCCAACTTACAGCGCAATGGCCAATTCTCGTGGTGGCTATGTTGTTCTCGGTGTGCGTGAGAAAAAAGGACAACTGACATTAGCTGGGATTGAAGATATAGAGATTGTTCACAAACAATTGTTTGATATCGCAGGTAATAATGCCAAAGTAAACATAAACTTACTGACAAATGATAGTGTTCAAACGGTGAACATTGAAGGAAAATCACTACTAGTTATAGAAATTCCAACAGCTCGTCGTGACCAAAAGCCTATTTATCTGAAAAATCAGCCTATGAAGGAGACTTACACTCGTCTACACGAAGGTGATCACCGCTGTAGTGAAGAACAGGTTAAGCGGATGATGGCAGAGCAGGTAGAAGATAGCCGAGATGATAAAATTCTCACTGGTTTTGACTTCTCTGATATCGACATGGACAGTCTCAAAGCATACAAGAACTTATTTTCAGTTGCTAAACCGCAACATCCTTGGCTGGAATTAGACCTTTTTGAACTGTTTAAAAAGCTGGGTGGATGGAGAAAAGATCGTCAGACTAGCGTTGAAGGTATAACGTTAGCTGGAGTATTGATGTTCGGTACTTGGGATGCCATTCAAGACGCTGTTCCGAATTATTTTGTTGACTATCGTGAACGAGATGAAGCCAGTGTTGAGCGTTGGGTGGACCGCCTTTACCCCGATGGATCTTGGTCTGGAAACGTGTTTGATTTCTATCGTCGTACATACCGGAAATTGGTCACGGACTTAAAAGTACCATTTGAACTTCAAAATGGTATTCGCTTGGATGATTCAAAAGCCCACGAAGCTATTCGTGAAGCATTAGTGAATACGCTTGTTCATGCAGATTACACAGGACGAAGCTCAATCCTTATCGTAAAGCGGCCTGATTTATTTGGTTTTCGCAACCCAGGGTTGATGCGTGTCCCCCCAGAAATAGCAGTAAAAGGTGGTGAAAGCGATTGTAGAAACCGCAGGATGCATCAAATGTTTCTGATGATTGGTGCGGGAGAGCGTGCTGGTTCAGGAATTCCCAAAATATATAGTGGATGGGAATGGGCAAAGTGGCGAACCCCGAAGTTGTACGAAAAATATGAACCGTCAGAGCAAACCCTCTTAGAGTTATCAACCGCAAGCCTTATCCCAGAAGAAGTAACTCAGTTGTTAGCGGTTAAGTTTGGCAACACCACCTTTTATTCACTCAACGAACTTGAGCAGATGATTGTTGTAACCGCAGCAATTGAAGGCTGGGTAAACCACGAACGAGCTTGTCAGCTAACCAGCAAGCATTCTCGTGATGTTACGCTGGCTTTACCTCGACTAGTCGATAAGGGCTTTCTTGTCGCAAGTGGAAAGAAAAGAGATAAGTCATACAGCTTACCAGGAATGGAGTTGCCATCCCCAGAGGAAGTTTTTTCTAATGCGTTAACTCCTATAAATAACTTAACGCATAACGCCAGAAGCTTAACGCATAGCATTGGTAACTTAACGCATAACAACAGTAATGCTATTGACTCGAACGAAACTAGAGATGATAAAGGCAGGTTTATCAGCTCTTTAATTGACAAACCATTTGTCGATAGCCTTGATGTGTTAAGCGAATCATTTCGACAAGAACTTAACGCTTTAGCTGCTCCTGCCAGAGAACAGCGTCGATTAGATACAGTTATTATGAAGTCGCTGATTGCTGGCCTCTGCCAAGAACATTACATCTCTGTTTCTGTTTTGGAAATGATATTAGATCGTAAACCTCAGAGCTTACGACAAAATTACTTGAAGCCTATGATTTCAGAAGGGTTGCTAAAAATGGCGTTTCCTCATAAGCCTAATTCACCAAAGCAGGGGTATACCACGGCGGACTAATTTTACGTTAGGAATCGACTTCTAGTATAAGTAGATTTATATCCCTAACATCAATAGGCTGAATTACTACTAAGTAAATCTACTTTGTCTTCGTTCTAATTCCCGACTTAAACTTGTGTAGTGACACTTTACACAAAGATTAAACCACTCGACCTGCGGCGACGCCTGATGCCCAGGCCCACTGGAAATTAAACCCGCCTAACCAACCACTTACGTCCATGACTTCACCAATAAAGTAGAGTCCTGCGACTTTACTGGCTTCCATGGTTTTGGATGACAACTCATTACTATCAATACCACCTAAGGTCACTTCTGCGGTGCGGTAGCCTTCAGTGCCGTTCATTAATAGTGTCCAACGGTGGATATCATCGACTAATTTTGCGCGCTCGGCGTGCACTAGTTGATTTAAGGCTTTGTTCAACAGGGCCTCATCGAATAGCACTTCAACCAGCCGTTTAGGCAACCATTGGCTGAGAGTGTTACGCAGGCTTTGCTTAGGGTGCGCGGCGAATTGTTGCTCTAGCAATTGCGCCAAATCCATATTCGGCAAGAGATCGATTTCTATGGTTTCGCCCGCTTTCCAATAGTTGGAAATCTGCAAAATTACAGGGCCAGATAAGCCGCGGTGAGTGAATAGCAACGCTTCGCTAAATGCAGTGCCATCTTTGGCGGTAATGCGGCTCGGCACGGCTATGCCCGACAAAGGTTCGAAACGAATTTTATCTTCACTGTGCCAGGTAAACGGTACTAAACCTGCGTGAGTTGGCAGCACTTTTAAGCCAAACTGCTCGGCCAGTTGATAACCGTAAGGCGTGGCGCCGAGTTTAGGCATGGATAAGCCGCCGGTGGCGATAACCAGTGAGTCGCAGCTCAATTCGCCGCTAGAAGTGTTGAGCTCAAAGTGCCCTGCCTCGGTCTTTTTAACGGCCAGAATATCGGTGCGCAGCTTAATGGTCACGCCCGCCCATTCACACTCGGTCAATAGCATAGTGACTATCTCTTTAGCCGAGTCATTGCAGAACAATTGGCCGTGATCGCGTTCGTGGTATTCAATGCCGTGGCGCTCGACCAGTTCAATAAACTGCTGCGACGGATAACGTGCGAGTGCCGACTTAACAAAGTGGGGATTACCACAAAGGAAATTTGCGGGCTCGACTTTAAGGTTGGTGAAGTTACAACGCCCGCCGCCGCTGATGAGGATTTTACGCCCGGCTTGCTTGGCATTATCGAGTACGAGTACATCACGGCCTCGGTAACCTGCGGTCGCTGCACACATCAATCCCGCGGCGCCGGCTCCGATAATAATGACATCATGATGTTTCACGCTCTTACTCCACACAGATAAATTGATTGGTATTGGCTGCCAACGGGCAGTTTGCTGACTCGCGAACCTTTAGCAAGCAAGTCAGCAACCGCTAAACGGAGCAAAGATAAGCTCAAACGTTAGGCACAAAAAAGGGCGCTATTTTAGCACCCTTTCCTTTATTCAGCATCATCACGGCTCGCGGTTTATTGCGCGGGCGTTTCTGATTTCTTTTCTCTGCTGAGCAATTCTTTCGCAGCATCGACGGGCGATTTACCTTGGTACAAGACTTGGTAAATCTGCTCGGTGATTGGCATTTCAACCCCAAGGCGTTTCGCAAGCGTAAACACTTCCTTGGTATTGCGATAACCTTCAACCACTTGGCCGATTTCAGCCTGTGCTGTCATCACATCACAGCCTTTACCTAAGGCTAAACCGAAACGACGGTTACGGGATTGGTTGTCGGTACAGGTCAACACTAAGTCGCCTAACCCCGCCATGCCCATAAAAGTGGCCGCATTAGCACCTAAGGCTTCGCCTAAACGAGTTAACTCAACTAAACCACGGGTAATCAAGGCTGTTCTGGCATTGGCACCAAAGCCGATACCGTCGGACATGCCCGCACCAATCGCGATCACGTTCTTTACCGCGCCGCCAAGTTGCAGTCCGGTAAAGTCGTCGTTGGCGTAAACCCGCAAACGTTTAGGGCTGTGTAACAGCTCGACGAGATCGTTGGTGAATGTAGGACAAGTGCCCGCAACCGAAATGGCCGTAGGTAAACCCATGGCTAATTCTTTCGCGAAGGTAGGCCCAGATAACACCGCCAGCGGATATTGCTCACCTAACACATCACGGGCCACATCTTGCAGCAAACGTCCGGTTTCAGGTTCGAGCCCTTTCGTTGCCCATACGATGCGCGCATCGCTACGGAGTAACGGTTTAGCTTGCTCAAGCACAGTTCCAAACACATGGCTTGGTACTACCACTAACACATTGTTACTGGCAGCTAAGGCTTTGGCTAAATCGGCTTCGATCTGTAAACAATCAGGAAACGCAATACCAGGCAAAAAAGCTTGGTTGCACTTGTCTTGAGCGAGCGTTTGCATGTGGACAGGATCGTGTCCCCATAACAAGGTCTTATGACCGTTGCTGGCTAAAGAAATGGCAAGGGCGGTGCCATAAGAGCCCGCCCCTAATACCGTGATATCGGCAGAGTTTTTCATGTAATTAAGCGTTAGCTTCTTCGGCGGCTGGTGCAGTCGCAGCAGCTTGACGTTGTTGCACGTATTGGGCAAACAGCGCGTCGAAGTTAACTGGTGCTAGGTTCAGTTGTGGGAAAGTACCACGACCGACTAAGCTGCCCACGGTTTCGCGAGCATACGGGAATAGGATGTTAGGGCAGTATGCACCTAATGAATGCGCCAGTTGTGGCTCAGTCAGACCAGTGATAGAGAAGATACCAGCTTGTTGTACTTCACATAGGAAAGCGGTATCGCCACCGTTTTGTGCAGTTACCGTTAAAGACAGGACAACTTCATACACATCGTCAGCTAATTTAGCGCTGCGCGTGTCTAAATCTAACTTAACTTCTGGGTTCCATTCTTTTTGGAATACAGCTGGGCTGTTAGGCGTTTCGAAAGAAACATCTTTAGTGTAAACACGTTGGATGTTGAATTGTGGGGCTTGTTGTTCGTTGTTTGCTACTTCAGCCATAATTTCCTACCTATCCTATCAATGTTGTATCGGCTTTTCGTTGAAAGCCAATTATTATTTGAAAGCCAATTCATCTTTGAACGTAAATTGGCTCGGGGCTTATGTTACTCAAGGCCTGTATCAGATCTCGGTATCATCCCAACTTGCACCCATATTCGGGTATCGATCGAACCAGTCTAAAAACTTACATTAAGCCCTTAGCGACCGCAGGATCAGTATGCCAAACAATGATGACTGTATTGCTGCACTGCCTAAAGGATAGGGTGCAGCTTAAATCATAACTGCCGCCGACAACTTATCTTTTGCTTTTTGAAACAGGCATATTTGCTGCCTGCCATTCACCCATACCACCTTTCAAGTTATACAGGTTTTCGAAACCTTGTTGGCTTAAAAGCTGAGCGGCTTGAGACGAGGTCATGCCAGCATTGCATACCAATATAATGGGACTGGCTTTAAACTTTTCAAGGGCAGATATCTGATTATTTTTAATATCTGCTAGCGTAACGTTAATTGCATCAACAATATGCCCCTTGCGGAACTCGTCATTAGAGCGCACATCAACGACTTTAGCGTCCTGTCTGTTCACCATAATTGTCAGTTCTTGGTGAGAAATACTTTTGATTTTTGACATGCTCGATTTGATGATACTCGCGACAAGCACAACAAATAATCCCACCCAGGCCAGACTTAACATTGAGTGAGCTTTAAAAAATTCGATATATTCTTGCATGATGATTGCCCGCATAAATGGCGAAAATTCGATAAGGGCACAGAGTATACCGATTGCCTTGGCAGATTGCAGCAGTTTAGTCACAGTTCGAGATCGCACTTTTAGCGCAATTGCCTAGGTGCTTGTTACAAGCCAGCCACAGAATTGGACGAATTAGTGATTCGATGACCTTAATCGGGGTAAAGCGCTTTTTCATACCCCGCTAACGTAGTAATATTTGACCAATTTCAGATTTCTATCGCTTCTATAAAACTTAAAGGTATCACTATGACGACAGCTAAACGTCCGCTCGCGTTGTTGATCCTCGATGGCTGGGGCTACCGTGAAAACACGCATAACAATGCGATTTTCCACGCCAACACTCCGGTACTCGACCGTCTCAACGCTCAATATCCCCATAGTTTGATTTCAGGTTCTGGCTTAGATGTAGGCTTACCTGATGGCCAGATGGGAAATTCTGAAGTTGGCCACATTAACTTAGGCTCTGGCCGTGTGGTTTATCAAGAACTCACTCGCATCAGTAAAGCCATTGCAGATCATGAGTTTGAACAAAATCCAGCCCTGTGCGATGCGGTTGATTCAGCCATTAAAGCCGGCGGCGCAGTGCACATTATGGGTCTGCTTTCTGCCGGTGGTGTTCACAGCCATGAAGAGCATATCGAAGCGATGTGCCGCATGGCCGTTGCCCGTGGCGCAACTAAGGTTTATCTGCATGCTTTCCTCGACGGCCGTGATACACCACCGCGCAGCGCTAAAGGCAGCTTGAGCCATTTTGATGATCTGTTTACTACATTAGGCCATGGCCGTATCGCCTCGATTATTGGTCGTTACTTTGCAATGGACAGGGATAATCGTTGGGATCGCGTCTCGCAAGCCTACGATTTGATCACCCAAGGCAAATCCAAATTCCAATACGACAATGCGGTTACTGCACTAGAAGCGGCTTACGAGCGTAACGAGAACGACGAGTTCGTCTCTTCATCGGCAATTACAGATGCAGACGGCCAAGTCGCCACCTTGCAAGATGGCGATGCACTGATATTTATGAACTTCCGTGCCGACCGTGCCCGCCAAATCACTCGTAGCTTTATCAACCCAGACTTCGATGGTTTTGAGCGCGCTGTCGTGCCGAAAATGCACTTTGTCACTCTGACTGAGTACGCCGGCGACATCAAAGCCCCTATCGCGTATCCATCTGAAAACTTGGTAAATACCTTAGGTGAAGTGCTGCAAAAACAAGGTCGCACTCAACTGCGTATCTCTGAAACTGAGAAATACGCCCATGTGACTTTCTTCTTCAACGGCGGCAAAGAAGAGCCATTCGAAGGTGAAGATCGCATCCTTATCAACTCACCTAAAGTGGCGACTTACGATCTACAGCCTGAGATGAGTTCAGCCGAGCTGACCGACAAGTTAGTGGCGGCGATTGAGTCGACCAAGTACGACGTGATCATCTGTAACTATCCGAATGGCGACATGGTTGGCCACACGGGTAATTTCGATGCCGCCGTTAAAGCCTGTGAAGCGGTTGACGCTTGTATCGGCCGTGTAGTTGATGCACTGGCGAAAGTGGGTGGTGAATGCATTATTACCGCCGACCACGGCAACGCCGAGCAAATGACGGACGAAACCACAGGTCAGGCGCACACAGCCCACACCAGTGAACTGGTACCTTTCGTCTTTGTGGGCCGCGATGCGACCATAGATGACGGTGGTAAACTCAGCGATGTCGCACCGACCATCTTGACCTTGATTGGCGAAGCCATTCCAGCAGAGATGACGGGCAAGCCCTTAATCCACATTAAAGAGTAACCGTTACCTAGTGAGCACTCGACTCCTTGTTGTTAAAGCCAGCATTCTTGCTGGCTTTATGATGTTATCTTTCTCGGCCAACGCTTCTGATTTGGAGAAGCGTCAGTCCGAGTTGAAATCAATCCAAACGCAAATAAATCAACAACAAAGCGCGTTAAAAACCACCAGTAAACAAAGAGAAAAATTGCTGTCATTGCTGCGAAGCGATGAAGAAGCGATTGCGTCAGCGGCTAAAAAAGTCAACAGCACTAAAAATAGTTTAGCGCAAATCGATACTAAACTGACCGAGCTAAAACAACGTCAAGATGAGCTAGAAACGCTTAAAGTGACTCAGCAGCAAACACTGTCGAAACAGCTGTCGAGCGCCTATCTTGCCGGTAATCACGATTACACTAAGATGATGCTCAATCAGCAAAGTCCTGCGACTATCGAGCGTATGTTGGCCTATTACCAATACCTCAATAAAGCGCGGATGAAGTCGATCAACGAATTAAAGCAAACCTTGACCGAGCTAGATGAGATCAAGGTGTCGCAAACGAGTAAACAAAAGCAATTAACCAAACTCGTGGCCGAACAACAGGTCCAAGCCAAACGTTTGAGCCAAGAGCAAGATCAGCGACAACTGACCATCAAAGAGCTGCAACGCACCTTAAATTCTAAGGGCGCTGAGCTGGAGCAGTTGCAAATTGAAGAGGCCAGCTTAAAGCGCGTGGTCGAACAAGCGCTGCGAGCCATGAAAGACAATCCTTCGATGGAAGGTTTTGGTAAACAAAGTGGCAAACTCAAATGGCCAACTAAAGGTCGCGTCAGTGCCAGCTTTGGCAGCCAGCGTTCCGGCCAAGTGGTATGGAAAGGCACTATGTTATCCGCGCCAGAAGGGCAAAATATTCGAGCCGTTTCAGGTGGTAAGGTTATTTATGCCGACTGGTTACGTGGTTTTGGTCTGGTGATGGTCATCGATCATGGCAAAGGTTATATGAGCCTTTACGGCCATGCTCAAACCCTATTAAAAAGCCCTGGCGACATGGTAAAAAGCGGCGAAGCGATAGCTTTAGTCGGACGTTCGGGTGGACAGAGCGAGGCTGGCCTATACTTTGAAATAAGGCACAAGGGGCAAGCCGTCGATCCAGCGAAATACTGTCGCTAATCATAACGGTCCCCTCATCACAGGGGACGGCTATGAAACACATGATCCGCTATATCAGTTGCGTTGGATTAGGCCTGACTTTGGGCCTATCCATCAGCCTCTCTAGTCAAGAGAACGCTAAGTCTTATCGCAGTGATTTTGACTATCCGTTACTGCAAGATGTGCTTGAAACTGTTGAAACTTATTATGTGAAAACCGTTTCGAAAGAAGAGTTAGTGCAAGCGGCAATCAAAGGTATTTTTGAGCACTTAGATCCCTATTCCAGCTTTTTGAATCACCAAGAATTACTCGATCTCAAAGACTCCAATCGCGGAGAATATTTTGGTTTCGGCTTCGAAGTCGCAACCCAAAATAACCACATCAACATCATCGCCCCCTTCGCCCATTCCCCTGCAGAACAAGCCGGAATACGCGCAGGCGACATTATCGTTAAGCTCAACGACACACTGGCGACCGAGACTAACCTCGCCAATATTCTCGCCGAGATAAAAAAACATAGCCTCAGCAATCAAAGCATTAAGCTAGTGCTTAAGCACAGCAATGACGATGCGACCTTTGAGGTGTCACTCAAGCCGAGCACTATCACTATCGAATCTGTCACCACTCAACTGCTTGATGGCAATATTGGGTATGTCAGATTAAGTAGCTTCCAAGAAAACTCGACCGAAGATATGGTGCGCTCACTTAGCCAATGGCAAAACAAACCGCTTGCCGGACTCATCTTAGATTTACGTAATAATCCCGGCGGCCTGCTCGACCAAGCCGTTAAAATTGCTGACCTATTCCTCGCCAAGGGCCGAATAGTCTCAACCTCAGGCCGCTTCTTCGATGCCAACTCCGACTACTACGCCTCACCACAAACCATGCTGACTAACGTGCCCATGCTAGTGTTGATCAACAAAGGCTCGGCCTCTGCATCCGAAGTGCTCGCCGCCGCACTGCAGGAAAATGGTCGAGCTAAGCTGTTAGGTGAAACCAGTTTCGGTAAAGGCACAGTACAAAGCCTGATCCCCATCTTAGAAGATGGCAACGCGATAAAACTCACCATTGCTCAGTACAATACCCCCAGAGGTGAAAACATTCACAATATAGGAATCGTCCCAGACATAAAAATTGCCGCAGAAACTGGTTCCGGCGCAGGTAATTTGGCTATAATCGACGCCCTATCCGTCCATGCATCTCTGGCCCAAGATCATCAAGTGACCTCAGCCATTGCATGGATACAGCATCATGACTAATAAGAAGAAACTGTGCGCTTACTTTATTCCTTGGCCCTATTGGCCCTAAGCATTTCTCAAAGTCATGCTGCTCAAATTGCCCTCATTATTGATGACATAGGTTATCGTCATACCGATCAAGCCGTGCTGGCACTGCCCAGCACAGTGACACTCTCAGTGTTGCCTCATACTCCTCTAGGCAAAGAACTCGCAAATGCTGGCCATAAAAAGGGCCACGAAATCATGCTGCATCTTCCTATGCAGGCGCTTAATGGTAAGGCGTTAGGGCTGGGTGGATTGACCAATACTATGACTGAGGCACAAATTCGCGCCAGTGTTATCGATGCGATTAACAGCGTTCCTTTTGCTAAAGGTGCCAATAACCACATGGGGAGTTTATTGACTCAACTCGATGATCCTATGCTGTGGGTGATGGAAACCCTCAAACAAAAGCATCTGTATTTTATCGATAGTATGACAACAAGGTTCACTAAGGCGGGAGAGACAGCGGATCAGTTAGGCGTGCCGTTATTAAAACGCCAACTGTTTCTAGACAATGATATCAGTGCTAAAGCACTCGAAAGACAATTTAACTTAATGATAAGTCAGGCACACACTCAAGGTAGCCTAGTGGCGATTGCCCATCCTTATCCAGAAACCATGCGCTTCTTAAAGGCCAATCTACAAAGACTAAAAACCGAGGGGATTGATCTAGTACCTGCATCAAGCTTGCTCCCCATCGGCATTGCACACAAAAATGGAACTAATCCAGCTGTAACACTGAGATAGACATGTCAGGCAACAAGGCAAGTAACTCATCACGATTACTCACAATGTCCAGCAGAGTATATTGATCGAGCACATTCAAATACGCTTCAACTGCTTGTGCTAACACGCCTTTCAGCTTACAGGCAGGCGTGAATCGGCAGTAAGGTTTACTGCAATCAATCGGCGCCAACGAGTTTTCTAACACCCGAACTAACTGACCTAAGTTAATCTCACTCGCAGGCTTACCCAAACGGAAACCGCCCATCTTACCGCGAATGGTTTCGAGGTAACCCATCTTGCCTAAATGATGCACTATCTTAGAGACATGATTTGGCGACAAATCAAATACCTGAGTAATTTCAGCAATTCTAAATAAAGTGGTTCTGTCTGGCTGAACCGCCAAATACATCAAGGTTCGAACGCCAAAATCGGTATAACGAGTTAACTGCATATTTCACCTGTCAGCGATAAACTTAATGAGAGGTTTGAGCTTCGAGTTGGGTAATCAACCAAAGCGCCTCTTCGTTCGAATGACCACATACATCTTCCGATGCATCAAAATCACTACAAACCGCGGGACGATCGGGCGAGCCGAAGATCAAACATAAATTGGCATCACTCAGCTGCACACAACGCTCACCCGCAGCCTTACCATTTGGCATACCAGGAATACTGCTGCTAATTGAAGGCGCAATACAGCAAGCACCACACCCAAGACGACAATTCATTTTCGTTACTCATGAAAGACATAAGGCATTATACCGTTTAATTTGTCCGAGATCAGTGTCACAGGTCAATACTGCCAAGTCGCGCACAAGCGCCATTCTGTGCGTGAAAGACATAATATGAAATAAGTGGGACAAACTTAGACAAAAGTAGGCTGAGATTTAAATTTTACGCCGACGAATGTGAGGTAGCGATGCCGAACTGGGCTGTTAAGCAGGGATGCTGTTGGACGGGACGGCCGCGACGATTGAAATAGATAAATTCCAGATACGAAAAAGCCCTAACATTGCTGTTAGGGCTTATCGAAATGTTGGCGGAGCGGACGGGACTCGAACCCGCGACCCCCGGCGTGACAGGCCGGTATTCTAAC
>NZ_JALBYT010000060.1:0-4235 GCF_022690845.1 Shewanella sp. N2AIL
TTTGCGGTACGCGCAAAGGCGGCTTGATTTTGGACACTATCGGGTGTCCGCCACACTACACCGTCAACACCATACAAGTTAAGACCGCACCAATGAGGATGTTCAGCTCTCGCGTGCCAGGTATTAGCGCTGCGACTAAACACTTCTCGAATAACCTCACTGCCCAATCGTTTTCGAGCCTGAGTCACGGCGCTGCGTGCAACATAATCAATCTCTTGCGGCAAAACAATGTCGAGTTTGTTGATGAGTGACCGAATAGACTCCCCTCGGAACAAAGCCATTCCGATAACGGCCCAAATCATCGCATCCATCGGCAATTTACGCCGTCTTAATGTCGCAACGCCCTGAGAGTCCAAACAAGATTGAATTAACTCTGGCTCCAACACATCAGCTAAGCAGGTAAATTCTGTTAGGCGGGTAATATGAGTGCGAGCGAGTGCTTCTGAGAGTTGCATAAAAAAATCCGATGACATGAGGTCATCGGATTTTGATCTTTTCAGCGAGATCGTCAAGTGATCTGTCTTAACTGATCGGCATTACGCAATGCGGGGATTTTTTTATTTTGTTAATAAAGTCACTTTTGGCAGCAGGTGGTATTGATTAAGCACTGTCATTCCAGTGACACGCCATGAACTCATCCCAGAGGGCTCGACGGCGGCATCCATGCCGCCAACGGTCACTTTCATGACAGTGCTTAATCCAGTTAAGCCCTTGGTATGCCTGATAGTCGGTTATTTACAATTATGCATTCCGAGAATTTAACAATGGCCGTTAAACTGCTGTCTAAAGTGCACAGGCTTGGGTGCTTACTACATGCTCCAATATTGTCTCTAAACTTCTTATCCGTTCGAGTGTCTTGCCTAAATCTATGACACCTGCACTGTCAAAAATACGGTAATCCCCTGGCCACTGGCAGATGGTCATGTATTCACCATGTCCAAATCGAGGTGGCTTTACTAAAGGTAAGTTTAACGCAGCCGCAATGTCAGTAGCCAAACGATAAAAGTGAGCCCTATGTTCACTGCGGTTATTTGTTTCAGAAACTGAGATTTTAATACATAGCCTTTCATGCTCCAGTTGTAAGTATATTTCGGTATCTGATAAGCCAGTCGCTTTGAACGCCCAAAAATATCCCATGAAACCACCAGATGGATTAGCAACATACTTCCAAGCGGTATAGCTGTTATCTCCAATGTCCATTGCTTGCTGTAACCACTGGTAGAATCCTATCCAAGTTCTTTGTGAGTTTTTCCATTCATCAACATGTAAGACATTGTAGTTGTTAATATTTGTCTGAATTGAGGATAAATATCCATAATAATCTTTTACTATGGCATTTTCTGTAGCATGTGTGGTCAACAACTTAAGCACATCTTGACGTAAATAAGGCTCAAACCCACTTTTCCTGACATCTCTAAAGCTGCTTTGCTCCTCGCTTTTATAATAAATACCTAATACTTGAGCATGTGGATACTGAGATATCATTTGCTCTTTATAGCGTTGCAGCTGGTTCCCATGCTCTGTTGTAACAGTCTTATCTTCGATAATAAGAACCAAGTCATCGTTCACGAGGCATAGGACATCAAGATGCTGGTATTGACGTTTAACTAGTACCTTGGATATCAGAGGTAGATCCCCTTTCGCCTTAATAATTAAATCTTTGAGTAAGGCAGAGCCAAGCCGATGTAACTCAGGATCTGTATTGGCATGACTTGGGTCTGCCCAGCTTAGTAACCAGCACAGAAAAGCATCTTGAGATAATTCGCTGGTAGCGAATGAGAATAAATTAGGTTGGTTCATTTCATATTCCTTATGATTATATGTATAAAAATTTAGGGAGATGTTAAATATCTCGAAAGGTTGAGTTCGGTGCGTAGGAGCTTTTATGGCAAGTGCGCAATAGCTGTAGGCTTCACAAAACTCTCAAACCATAATAAACCAACTGCTGCTGTTTCCTTTCCAAATACGTGCCGAGAACCACATAATAAACTAATATTATCATATGCTTGAATGGAATGGATAACATCATTTATTGATGTGAAAGATGTAACGTGTTCGATCGCCATAATGCAGAACAGGCCTATTACTTGGTCTTGGTTTGAGCTTAATAGAGTATTGAGTTCCTCTTTTATTGACTTAGCATCCAGCATTACTCTCTTATAACTAATGCGTCCTTGCGAAAGTTTAAACATGGTATGTATATCAGGCAGATCGATACTGATAAGGGGGCTGCGAGATCTAACTTCAACCAGATCGCGGATAAGGCTGATATATAACGTAGGTTGTGACTGGACTAGGCCATCGAAACACTCTGTTAGTTGTTGGTGATAAGTTGGGGGGCAATCAGGAGCACAAATCGCAATAGTTAGCGGCACATTTCTAATCTGTTCAGCCAACAACGGCAGACTCTCAAGATGAGGTTCGACACAGATTATAATTTCTAACGCATTTGTAATATTAATTTGCTCTTTAGCTGAAGAGATAGTTGCTCCCAGCACTGACTTCAAGATGATTTGACTGTGGTTAACCACGAGACAAAAAGGTACGTCTTGCCCTGTGGTTTCCTTAGATTGTGAATGGTGCATAATTGGCTCCTTGAGAACGCTTCAGAAGCGAAGCTATGTAAGAAGGGTTTAGGCGCCATATCACCCCATTTCGAACACGCTACACTAAAAGAAGTTGTTCAAGTGACTCTCGCAGGCATCATAGGTATATCTTTTGTCTACGTTATTGAGTCAAATTGCGGTTTAGAAGATATATCTGCTGATATGATTTTTTCGGTCTGGGTATTCGACGTTGGATAGCTCTAGCGAGCAGGATGCAAGGTAGTTAACGAGATTAAGCACTGGCATGTAAGTGACCGTCCGTGACAGGGATGTCACGGTCGAGCACACAGGGATGTGCTTGCTGCGTGTCACTGGAATGACAGTGCTTAATCATTTCTCACATTACATAGTCAGAACTGACGTGTCTTTTGTCGCATTCTTAGTCGAGTCATGTTGAACAATTAGGGACGAAGCCCCACGACTTTGATTTTGATTTAGAAGAACAAACGAAGTTTGTAAGCTTAGGCCTCTCTTTTGATAGTTGACATATAATGTCATCCAGCTATGATGCCGACACCACAGGTTATACAAACAAAGATCTTATAAATGAAAAAGTTATTAATTATGTTTGCGATGATTTTTGCGGTTAGCTTGGTTGCTAGTCCAGTCGCAGAAGCGAAAAAGTTCGGCGGTAGTAAGTCTATTGGCAAGAGTCATCAAACAGCGCCTGCTCAACCAGCGGCGACTAACACACCGACTACGGCACCAGCGGGCGCGCCGGGCAAGAAAGGTATGATGGGCGGCATGTTAGGCGGTTTATTAGCGGGTGGCTTATTGGCTGCGCTGTTTATGGGTGAAGGTTTTGAAAATATTCAATTTATGGATATTTTGATTATCGCTCTGTTGGCATTCGTGCTGTTTAAAATTGTCCGTACTCTGATGGCTTCAAAAGCGGGGGGACAGCCAAGACCAGCCTACGCGGGTGCTGGCCAACCTAATCCGAATATGCAGCGTCAACAGGCTGAACAAACAGGTTTTGCCACCAATGCTACAAATAATGCAAACAGTGGCAGCAATGGTTTTGGCCAAGCGACAAGCGCAGTTCCTTTTGATTTGCCAGCCGGTTTTGATTTACCCGGCTTTTTGGAAGGTGCGCGTAGCCACTACAAAACCTTGCAATTGGCGTGGAATGAAAACGACTTAAGCAAAATCCAAGAGTATGTTTCGATTGAGCTTTACAATGAACTCAGCAACCAACGCCGCGAGTTAGTGGGCGATCAGCACACTGAAGTGATGTTTTTGGATGCAGAACTTGTCCGCGCCACACACAATGCCAATCTTGCGGAAGTGAGCGTTAAATTTAGCGGCCGCTATCGTGATACCGTTGAAGGCGTAGAAGAGGACATTAAGGAAATCTGGCATTTAGAGCGTAACGTAACGCAAGCCAATTCACCTTGGTTGATCGTTGGTATCGAACAGTAATCTGCCCGTTTTCAAAAGCAGCCTTAATCTGTTAATATGTCCCGTCCTAAGATAGGTTGACAGTTTTTAGGCCAGCTCCAGTAGCTGGCCTTTTCTATTGTGCACCTGATTAGGGGTTGCCATATTCAAACTCAGATGCGGTCTCATTTCGTTGTATATTGCTATCGATTCTCTAACAAGTATCTTCAGCTCCGCAAATGTCCTACA
>NZ_JALBYT010000061.1:0-4094 GCF_022690845.1 Shewanella sp. N2AIL
GCAAACGCGCCGATGGTAGTGTGGGGTCTCCCCATGTGAGAGTAGGTCATCGCCAAGCGCCTAATTATCTCATTGAGATGTAACGAAGCCAGCTGAATAAGCTGGCTTTTTTGCGTCTGCAATTTGTTAATTTCAGCGTAATTTTTCGTCTAAATACCCACTCCACGATGACTATTTCATCAATACGTGTCCTCCGCGTTAGCTGCAATCCTCGCTTTTAGCAGTTACAATGTGTTTTTGTCGTCATTGATCAAACACATGTCTCTATCTCATAGCCTTAAATCGTTTAATTCCTTTGGTTTAGCCCAGTCTTGCGCCGATCTTGTTGAGGTGCACTCAAAAGAAGCTGTTCAGGCGATGTGTTTGCCACTATGGCAACAGCAATTGCCTATGTTGGTGCTTGGTGGCGGTAGCAATCTGGTCTTCACAGAGGACTTTAACGGTACAGTTGTCAGGATTTTATCGAAGGGGATAAAAGTATCTGAAGACGCAGAAGCGTTTTATCTCGAGATTGAGGCGGGTGAGAATTGGCACGAGTTAATTCAGTTTACGCTCGAGCATGGCATGTTTGGGCTGGAAAACATGGCGTTAATTCCTGGAACGGTTGGCGCAGCACCTATCCAGAATATTGGCGCTTATGGTGTTGAACTCTGTGATGTATGTGATTGGGTTGAGTATCTTGATTTACCCTCAGGTGAGTTTGTGCGTATAAGTACAGCTGAGTGTCAATTTGCTTACCGTGAGTCTATTTTCAAAGACAAATTGCGCAATCTTGCCGTAGTTACAGCTGTCGGACTGCGCTTAGCTAAACGTTGGCAACCGCGTTTGGTCTATGGTCCATTGCAATCGTTTGATCCAGCAACCGTTACAGCCCGTGAGATTTTTGAGCGCGTATGCCAAGTGCGCAGTGAAAAGCTCCCTGATCCAGCAGTGCTCGGCAATGCAGGCAGTTTCTTTAAAAATCCAATTGTTAGCGCGGCCTGTTATCTAGATTTAGCACAGCGTTTTCCGACGATAGTGGGTTACGCGCAAGCGGATGCGACGGTGAAATTGGCGGCAGGTTGGTTGATTGAGCAAGCGGGACTGAAAGGTTTTGTGCTTGGTAATGCTGCTGTGCATGACAAACAAGCTTTGGTATTAGTGAATCGAGGCGGGGCTACGGGGCGCGATATTTGTCGCTTAGCGCTGCATGTTATTGCGCAAGTACAGGATAAATTTGGTGTTGTGCTAGAAGCTGAACCTAGAATCATGGGCGCTAACGGTGAAGGAGATTTGTATGTCTGATAATTGGGGAAGAAAGCGCCAGATATTAGCGTTATTGTCTAGCGGTCAATTTGTTTCAGGCGAGCAGTTAGCCACTGAACTTGGGATTTCGCGCGCCGCTGTAAATAAGCACATTGATGCGTTAGAAACCTATGGCGTAGCAATTTTTAGCGTTAAAGGTCGCGGCTATAAGCTAGCCAATCCCATCTCTTTGATTGATTCTTCACGTTTAGTGCAGTCAATTGATAACCGTTGTTTTTATTTTGATGAGATCGCAAGCACCAACGGCTTTATGCTGAGCCATACCACTGAGCTAAAGAATGGCGATGTGTGCGTGGCAGAGTATCAATCAGCAGGTCGCGGTCGCCGAGGTCGCACTTGGGTGTCGCCCTATGGGCATCACTTGTACTTCTCATTGTTTTGGACATTCCCGCAGGGAATGGCACAGGCCATGGGTCTAAGTTTAGTGGTGGCGTGCACTCTAGTTGAAGTGCTTAAATCGTTTGGGGTCGAGAATATTGGGGTCAAGTGGCCGAATGATATCTATTTGGATAACAAGAAGCTTGCCGGGATCTTGATTGAAATGTCGGGACAGGCAGATAGTCAGTGCCAGCTGATCATTGGTGTTGGCGTTAATATGGCGATGTCAGAGGCGCAAGGCAAAGGTATCGATCAGCCTTGGAGTGACCTGTCAGATTTGGTTGATATGCCAGATAAGACTGCGCTTGTTATCGAATTACAGAAGCAACTGAAGCGCGATATCCAGCTATTTGAACGTGAAGGATTAGCGGCATTCAAGGCTCGTTGGCAAGCGGCAGACTTATTTTATGGTCGTGAAATACGTTTGCTTATGGGGGAAAAGTCTGTCGAAGGGATTTGTCGCGGTGTTGATGAGCAGGGTGCGGTATTGCTCGAAACCGCCGACGGTGTGCAAGCATTTATCGGCGGTGAAATTAGCTTAAGGGCCCGCTAAGCACCCAAGAGACTATTTTACAGAAAACTATTTGCGCATCAGTACGTGGGACATCAAATGATCCTGACCTTTTTGCAAGATCAAATGCGCCCTTTCACGGGTCGGTTGAATATTTAATTGCAGGTTGGGACCGTTAATTGTGTCCCAAATATTGGCGGCAATGGTATTGGCTTCATCATCGGTTAGCGACGAATAGTGATGAAAATACGATTTCTTGTCACTGAAGGCGCCAGAGCGGAATTGCAAGAAGCGTTCTTTATACCATTGTTTGAGTAACGGCTCTTCCGCATCGACATAAATAGAAAAGTCGACAAAATCGGAGACAAAAGGACGACGGGTATCGACGGGGGAGTCTAGCCCAGTCTGCAGTACATTCAAGCCTTCCAAAATTAAGATGTCTGGCTGAGAAACGGTTTGGTGCTGATTCTTAACACGGTCATAGGTGACGTGTGAATAGATAGGCGCTTTCACATGGGGTTGGCCAGATTTCACTGCCGAGATAAACTCAACCAGCATTTTCATATCGTAGCTTTCCGGAAATCCCTTACGTTGTAACAAGCCTTTACGTTTCAAGTCTGCCAGCGGATACAAAAAGCCATCCGTTGTGACGAGATCGACCTTAGGGTGCTCAGGCCAATGCCGTAGCAAGGCTTGCAAGATACGCGCTGTGGTACTTTTGCCGACGGCGACACTGCCGGCAATACTAATGATGTAAGGGCTTCTTGATGGTTTTTGCCCAAGGAACTCATCAACTACTAAGCCACGTTGCTGCTTAGCTTTGACAATTAAATTGAGTAGCCGGCTAAGGGGAAGGTAAATATCAGTGACTTCCGATAAGGAAATCTTCTCATTTATGCCTCTAAGGTTTTCCAAGTCTTGCTCACTCAGCGTCAGCGGCACTGAATCTCGTAACTCAGACCATTGCAGGCGCTCAAAGGCGAGATAGAGTGCTTTTTGAATTGAATTTTTAGAAGTCATTGGCTTTCCTCAGCTTAGGAAAGGCACAGTACACTATGAGATTATTCGGAACAATACTAAATGGGTGATTGCAGTCGTGTTTCCGTCGTCGTTTGATGTATTCGCTGTTTAATTGGTCGTCAAAGTTGGATAACGTGTAAAAAAACACCGTTCAAGCGCTTTTTTTACGTAAATGGACGTTTTTTACTTGCACTTGAGAGCGCATTTACCTAATATCCCGTTCCGAAATGATATGCCGGCATAGCTCAGTTGGTAGAGCAACTGACTTGTAATCAGTAGGTCCCGAGTTCGACTCTTGGTGCCGGCACCATTTTCTGTGGAGGGGTTCCCGAGTGGCCAAAGGGATCAGACTGTAAATCTGACGGCTCAGCCTTCGAAGGTTCGAATCCTTCTCCCTCCACCACTTTTTTTCTAGGTAGTTAGGTAGCCTTAGTTAGGTTGCGCGGACATCGTATAATGGTATTACTCCAGCCTTCCAAGCTGATAACGCGGGTTCGATTCCCGCTGTCCGCTCCAAATTAGTTGCTGATATGGCTCAGTTGGTAGAGCACACCCTTGGTAAGGGTGAGGTCGGCAGTTCGAATCTGCCTATCAGCACCAGCCTCTCTAAATTTAGCTCCTACGCCTAAACATAATCGGTTCGATGTCATTTTAATGCATCGGATTTTTTCTATATGTTAGTTTTCATCACCAAGATTCTTGGACTGAGGCATTACCATGGCTAAAGCTAAATTTGAACGTATTAAGCCCCATGTAAACGTGGGCACCATTGGTCACGTTGACCATGGTAAAACCACACTGACTGCAGCTATCTCTCACGTACTGGCTAAGACCTACGGTGGCGAAGCTAAAGACTTCTCTCAAATCGATAACGCTCCAG
>NZ_JALBYT010000062.1:0-3933 GCF_022690845.1 Shewanella sp. N2AIL
AGTTAATGTAACAGACCCAGCGATCTAGGATTTAGGTGTGAGAGGTATGGATTAATTCTTTATCCGCAAAGCACCGATTATGATGCGCCATGTACTGGTGGAAACGCTCCGTGGCTTGGAAGTCTAAATGGGATACTTCTAGTTCTATACCTTTTTCGATACCAAGCCCTTTTAGCTGAGAAACATCTACAGTATTTGATATGTTTAAATAATAGCGATTATTTTTACATTTAAATGTAATTAGATGATTATCAAATAATTTATCTACATGAGCACATAGTAGAATACCGTTAGCGCCATCAAGCCTTTCGCCAGTATTTTCGCAATCTTTCCAAGCTTTAATATGCGATGCAATTAGCATTTCTTTAATGCTAACTAAAGTGACAGCACACTTCTCACCTTGCCATGTTTTGATCACATCACTTTTGAATTTGCCTTGACCAATTCTGGCCTTTGTTAAAATCTCTTTTTCTGAGTCAGACAGGTCACTATTTTCGATAATTTTTAAATCTTCAATGAGGTCACCCTGTGGTATAGAGGATGATGCACGTCCACTCACCCTTTTAGGACCAGTAGACAAATAGTGTTCAAAAACAGAGAGCACACCAGCCGACAATGGAGATTGAAGTGTCGCACCTGTAAAGCAAAAATGTCGTTTAAAATTAGTGCGTTGGTCTTGTCTAGAACTATCAGGAAGAAGAGCCCCCCAGTCATCCTCATCAATATTTAAAAATGAAGATAATTTACTAATATCAGACAATCGAACTCGATGTTCTCTTCCTATACAATTCTCATCATAGTATTTCTCTGTTACCTTATACTTCCCACAAAGCTTAAACTCTTGTTTCCCTTTGTTTTTTAAACCTTGAATGACAAATATTTCATCGCCAAAATTTACTTTTTTTAGTTTGGTATCACTGGGGAAACCATATCCTTTTGCGTACTCAAAATCTGTTTCATTATCGGGTCCATGATATGCGTAGTAGCTGTTCACTTAAAAATTCCTTTTAGATTATCCGTAATACATTATATATCAAATACATATTAACTTCATGATATCAATCTCATGGAGTTAATCATGCTAAAAATCATACAATGGAAAGATCTAAATACACTCCCTGTAACGCCCACCTTATTAGACCAACTCAAACAACACTTACTCGCACCATTTAACGATGAAAATGAGGCTCAATTAACATGGATTGAACTTGAATGTGAACTCTGGATGCTCTCGTCAATGTCTGGTGTATGTGTCGATAGCGAATACACCCCAAAGAACGAAAAGAAATTGCTCAGCTTCGCCCTAGAAAACATTGAATTTGAAGTTGAATTAGATCCCTTAATTTTGTTGACGTTGACGATCATAAATGACTCTGGTCAAGGCTTGTACTTACTCATGTCAAAGTCGCTGAAAGCTGAGTTAATGTGTGAATTAGGGCTTAATGAATCTACAGGTGGTTAAGGAGGCTTCATGCAGTCACGTAAATTTAAATTTAATAAACGACAGATTGATAATCTACCACCAACCCCTACTGACAGTCGAAGTCACGAAACTGAATATACAGATGATGGATGTTCCGGACTTAAGCTCATAGTTAATCGTCAAGGCCGTAAGCGTTATCTTTTTCGTTACACAATTAATGGTACTAAGAAGTCATTGCAGTTAGGGGAGTATCCAGCGCTAGATATCCCAATAGCTAGGCAGATTGCTAATGAACACAAGAAACAACTAGCGCTTGGTAATGATCCAAAACAACTCCGTGATGAAAAGATCAATGTACTCACCTTTCAAGAATTCTCTCAACTCCATTACTTACCCTATGCTCATGTGAACAAGCTAACAGCTAGTAGCGATGCCAGCCTTCTTAAGCTACATTTCTACCCTTTATGGAAAGACATCCCTCTGAACCAAATTGGTCAACATGACATTCAAAAGAAGCTAGATGAACTGTTAGTTAATCGAAAACCTGCAACCATTAATCGTCTCAGAAGCTTGGTACTTCGTATGTTCCGACTAGCATTGGAATGGGGCTTTGTTGATAAACATCCGGGCACTTATATAAAAAAACTTAAGGAGAATAATTTAAGGCAGAAATTTCTCAGTAAAGATGAAATCACCACGTTTATTACAGCCTGCAATAAAGAACCAAGCAGAACTCAAGGTAATGCCCTGAAGTTTGCCTTGTTAACCGGAATGCGCATGGGGGAAATTTGTAATTCAAAATGGTGTAATTTAACCGTCGACGACGTCGGTGAAGGAAGCCTTTTCTTACCGCATACAAAATCAGGCTTGTCACGAACTGTACTGCTTAACTCACTAGCAATGGTAGTACTTGAAGAGCAAAGGAGCCAACGCATTGCGGGTAATGCCTATATATTTCCCGGTGAAGCAGAAGGCAAGCCAATTAGCCACCCTAAGAAGTCATTTGCACGGATTAAGAAAGTAGCAGGAGGCTTAGAGGGATTACGTATCCATGACTTGAGACATTCATTCGCTTCAATCTTGATTAATTCCGGTAAAGCAACTCTCTATGATGTCCAACATTTGTTAGGACACCAATCCCCTCAAACAAGTACCCGTTACGCTCATCTAGCGTCGTCAAGACTAAGGGAAGTCAGCGCAAATGTATCTGATCTAGTAAGAGAAGCAATTAATTAAAGGTGATTATCAATAGCTGGTATTACCCATGCTAATCATTCAATTTACTAGCAATAAGCTCAAGGAAAACAACATGAAAAAATCAGTTAAAATAGATAAAAATACTACAAATAATATGCTCATTGAAAACAGGAAGCATCTCATTGGCTATAACCTAATCGTTGAACATGGCAAAGCATTAAAGCTAAGTCCTAAAACGCAGAACCACGTCTTTTACCAGCTGGCGGTAAATGAAGGTGGTTCACTTCACATTCGGCTCAGTGGTAACGAAGGGGGTGGTTTACATTCTAAAGAGTGGGTATCAGTGCAAGCTGTACTTGATTTACTCGATAGCATGGCCGGATTAACCATCAAGAGCACGATACTAAAAGCTGTTTTTAAAGGGGGAAGCGCGAATAATGCCGCCTTTCTGGCCGCTGTGCTACGAAGCGCTGAAATTGGCCTACTCAGTCAATCCGAGAAGAGTGTCTTTATCCATCAATTATCAACTGATTATGATGAGCGTAAAGCTGCACTAGTAAAATTAGCGGATATACCTAGCTAACTATCGGTCTTTATTAACGCCTTCATACCTCAGTCTTCCTGAGTACCTTCCACCCGATAATCAAAGATAAATCATTATGAACTTAACATTTAACGTTGAGCGTTTACTGCTGCCTATTTCTGTTGATTTGCAAGACAAGCTCATTCAGATAGCAAAGCAGCAAAACAAGCTCACCCCCTCAATCTGCGCTTTAACCTTTAACTTTAGAGATAGTAGTTACAGCGCAGAAAGTGGAGGTTGGCATCCAGTTGAAATCCGTATCGAGCAAGAAAGCGGGCAGTGGCACTTTAATTACATTACTGATTTTAGTTATGTGGGGTATCCCTATCCGGAGTTGGCTAAGGAAGTGAATTTTGACTTCGACAATGGGTTGGCAACTTTTATGTTTATGCCTCCCCAGTCCATTAGCGAAGTTGATGTGATGGATTTCTATCAAGTATGGGAAATGAACTTTTTAGCTTATGCCGAAATGGAGGTCTTTGACGAAATCAAAATAGCAGCTGAAAGTTGATGAGGTTTCGAAAGACAGGAGCAGGACAGGAGCACCAATCTTGCTTTAATCCATAATAAGCGCCTCCGCATTAATCCTCGCGGTTCAAGCGATCCCCCTGTGTCAGGATTGTTGTCACCCCTAAATAATCATTATGTTTAAAGACAGGGTGCGGCAAAAGAGAACGATATGGCTCGGTATTCACCAGAACGTAAAGAGGCGATCCTTAAAAAATTATTA
>NZ_JALBYT010000063.1:0-1978 GCF_022690845.1 Shewanella sp. N2AIL
TAGCAATATACAACGAAATGAGACCGCATCTGAGTTTGAATATGGCAACCCCTAATCAGGTGCACAATAGAAAAGGCCAGCTACTGGAGCTGGCCTAAAAACTGTCAACCTATCTTAGGACGGGACACTTATGGAAGCTCACACATTGCTAATGAAACATTGCTTACGAATCCAGCTTATCATCGGCCACTTTATAGTGAGGATCATCGAGTTGATTCACTTCGACAAGATTTCCCGCTTTATGCAGCAGTGCTTTACAGTCAGCGCTTAAGTGGATCAAGTGCAACTTCTTACCCGCATTAACATAACGTTCAGCGAGCGTGTCTATTGCTTCCAATGCGGAATGATCGGCAACCCGAGAGTTCTTAAAGTCGATAACCACATCTTGTGGATCTTTTGATGGGTCAAATAGCTCGAGGAAGTTCGCAATTGAGCCGAAAAACAATGGGCCATTGAGTTTATAGACTTTCCAGCCTTGCTCATTCTGCTCTTCCGTCACATTAATATGCTTGGCATGTTCCCAGGCAAAGACTAAGGCTGAAACGATTACGCCGACAAATACCGCAAATGCCAGATCGGTAAATACGGTTACCGTCGTCACTAGCACGATAACGAAAGCATCATGTTTCGGGACCTTGCCCATAAACTTAAAGCTTGCCCATTCAAAGGTGCCGAGCACAACGATAAACATCACCCCAACTAGCGCCGCAAGTGGGATTATCTCAATAAATGAAGCGCCAAATAAGATAAAGGCAAGCAGGGCGACTGCGGCTGTAATTCCTGATAATCGGCCGCGTCCACCCGAGTTAATGTTAATCATCGATTGACCTATCATGGCACAACCACCCATAGCACCGAAGAAGCCGCTGGTGATGTTCCCAAGACCTTGGCCGACGCATTCTTTGTTGCTGCGACCACGGGTATTGGTCATCTCATCTATCACAGTTAATGTCAGCAGTGATTCGATAAGACCAACAGCCGCTAAGATGCAGGAGTAGGGCAGGATGATATATAAGGTTTCAAGATTAAAAGGCACAGAGGGAATCGCAAAGCTAGGTAATGAACCCGCTATCGTCGCATTGTCATTACCACTCATGGTTTTTAGGAAGTCGAGGACATTACGAGTATCAAGATCGAGTCCGACGACAATTGCCGTCACAGTGAGGATTGCGACTAGTGATGAAGGCACTGCTGTGGTGATCTTAGGCAAAAAATAAATGATAGCCATCGTCAGTGCCACTAAGCCTAACATCAGCATTAATGGTTCTTGTGGCAACCAGACTAAGTTTCCGCTGACATCCTTGACCTTAAACTGACCTAGCTGGGCGAGGAAAATCACAATCGCCAGACCATTCACAAAGCCAATCATGACGGGATAGGGCACAATCCGAATAAATTTACCGAGTTTACATACCCCGGCTGAGATCTGGATGAGTCCCGCTAAGACTACGGCAGCAAATAAATATTGGACACCGTGCTCTACGACCAAAGACACCATGACAACGGCCATCGCGCCTGTCGCGCCCGAAATCATCCCTGGACGGCCACCAATCAGTGCCGTGATAAGTCCCATGATAAAGGCGGCATAAAGTCCAACCATAGGCTCTACATGGGCGACAAAGGCAAATGCGACCGCTTCTGGGATAAGCGCAAGTGCAACTGTTAGCCCTGAAAGCACATCGGCTTTATGACTAGACGTTTTGTGGCGAATGAGATCAAACATTGAACCTCTGTTATTAAGTTGTTGTGTGGATAAAAATAAGGCGCGAATACTAACAAAAAAATGGATTGAGCTAAACCTTAAATATAGTGTGAGTTTTACGATAGAAATAAAAAAGCCATGCAATTGCATAATGCCGATCAGTTAAGACAGATCACTTGACGATCTCGCTGAAAAGATCAAAATCCGATGACCTCATGTCATCGGATTTTTTTATGCAACTCTCAGAAGCACTCGCTCGCACTCATATTACCCGCC
>NZ_JALBYT010000064.1:0-1903 GCF_022690845.1 Shewanella sp. N2AIL
ATGCTTTTCGTCTCCTCTTACTTGTGGTGAATAAGAAGTCTCTTTTAGCATGGGCGTAATTCAGGCTATAGCCTCAAGGAACAATCACCACCGCCAGAGGCGGTGGTTTTGGGATGACAATAAAAAACATAAAGGACAGCAAATGCTGTCCTTTATGTTTGAAGGCTAAAGAGAAATTCCTTTAGCCTCATTCTATAACCTAATAAGCCTTACAAGACTTGGGCGATGGCTTTACAGATCACTGGCATATTGGTCTTAGTCATGCCTGCAACGCTAATGCGTCCTGAACCAACGATATAAACCCCAAACTCGTCTTTCAAGCGCGCCACTTGGGCCTTGTTCAAACCAGAGAAACTGAACATACCATTTTGGCGAGAAATAAAGCTAAAGTCCTGAGTCACGCCTTCAGCCTTTAAGCTGTCAACGAACAGGGTACGCATTTCGGCGATACGCTCACGCATCTCTTTGACTTCCTGCACCCACATGGCTTTCAGGCCTGCATCATTCAAGATAGTACTGACGATCAGCGCGCCATGTGCTGGCGGGTTAGAATAGTTTGCACGTATAGTGCGTTTCACTTGGCTAAAGGCACGCACGGCAGCATCAGCATCTTCAGCCACCACAGTTACGGCGCCGATACGTTCGTTGTACAAACCAAAGTTTTTAGAGAAAGAGTTAGCAACCAGCAGCTCAGGCACTTTTGATGCCACTAAACGCAGACCTGCGGCATCTTCTTCAATTCCAGCACCAAAACCTTGGTATGCAAAGTCAAACAATGGCACAAGTTTCTTATCGCCACACAATTGGGCTACGAGTTCCCATTGCGCCAAGGTTAAATCGATGCCGGTTGGGTTATGGCAGCAACCGTGTAGCAACACGACATCGCCTGCATTCGCGTGAGACAAGTCCGTCATCATGGTATCAAAATCGATATCATGGGCTTCTGCTTTGTAATAACCATACTCTTTAACGGTTAAACCCGCGGTTTCAAAAATATTCTGATGGTTAGCCCACGTTGGATTGCTCACCCAAATAGTGTGCGAATCGGTATTACGCAGTAAAAACTCAGCAGCAATACGCAGTGCACCTGTGCCACCTGGGGCTTGCGCTGTGGCAGCACGGCCAGAAGTGATTAACTCGCTGCCCTCACCGAATAACAATGTTTGCACAACATGGTTATACGCTTGCACGCCTTCAATGCCTAAGTAGTTTTTGGTCTTCTCTTGCTCAAGTAAAATAGCCTCGGCTTTTTTCACTGAAGCCAGCACTGGGGTTTGTCCAGCCTCATCCTTATAAATACCGACACCCAAATTGACTTTATCCTGACGGGGATCAGCCTTAAAGGTATCGGTTAAACCAAGAATCGGATCAGCGGGTGCGAGTAATACCTGAGAGAAAATCATGACTACGTATCCTAATATGCGCGTGTAGGGGAAATTTCGGCTTATTTATACCACTGTCTTTAAGGGGGTAATAGCTACTTAAGCACCTTCTTAGGGAAATTCTTACACTATTGTAGATTTACCAAAAAAAAGTGTCTTTTGTTATGCAATTATAAGCAGAAATATGAAAGTACTTATATAAAGTTATTTATAACATCTAGATCACAAAAACCTGCTGTTTTATATTGTAGAAAAGAATCGCGCGCTGACATCGCAATACTGAATGCCGGAAATGTGAGCTGAACCCATGGCCAATCCTAACTGGACCTAGCCTTAGAATAATCAGAAATGACACGAGGTGACGCATTGTGGAGTTCGGGCTTTGAGATACGATTGTCCCGTCCTAAGATAGGTTGACAGTTTTTAGGCCAGCTCCAGTAGCTGGCCTTTTCTATTGTGCACCTGATTAGGGGTTGCCATATTCAAACTCAGATGCGGTCTCATATCGTTGTATATTGCTA
>NZ_JALBYT010000065.1:0-1885 GCF_022690845.1 Shewanella sp. N2AIL
AATGCACGGCAATTTAAGTTGGATGGTAAACGGGAAAGGGCTTATCCAAGAGTCCTTAAAATGAGCAAAAACAAGTTTCCGGTTAGACCCAAAAAAAATGCCGTTCACTCTTAAGTGAACGGCATTAGGCGCACATGCGCCCTTTTTTGTGGTAGTTTTGTAGACTTAATACTCTAGCCGCCGATTAATACGTCACAGTTAAGTTACTGACTTAACCCGTTAACGATTAACTGGCAGTTTCTTAAAACAGAACGGCTAATGAATAACGAATTAATATCCAGACCTCGACCTGCACGCATTAAGGAGACATGATGTTACCAGCACCGCGTTTTACCGCTTTTAATCCTCCTCGCCGTATTTTGATGGGCCCTGGCCCGTCGGATGTTTATCCCGAAGTGCTTGCGGCGCAGTCCAGACCGACAATCGGCCACTTAGATCCGCTATTTGTCGGCATGATGGATGAGCTTAAGAGCCTGATCCAATACGCCTTCCAAACTAAAAACGAAATGACCATGGCAGTCTCTGCGCCGGGCAGTGCGGGCATGGAAACCTGTTTCGTAAACTTAGTCGAGCCGGGTGAGAAAGTTATTGTCTGTCGTAACGGTGTGTTTGGTGAGCGTATGCGCCAAAACGTCGAGCGCGTGGGCGCCATTGCAGTGCTGGTGGACAATGAGTGGGGCGCACCTGTCGACCCTGCTGCGGTGGAAGCGGCGCTGAAAGCCAATCCCGATGCCAAATTTTTAGCCTTTGTGCACGCAGAAACCTCTACTGGCGCGCTGTCCGATGCCAAGACCTTGTGTGCATTAGCCAAAACCTATGGTTGCTTGAGCATAGTCGATGCCGTGACTTCCCTTGGTGGCGTCGAGTTAAGAGTCGATGAATGGGGCATAGATGCTATTTATTCTGGCAGTCAAAAGTGCCTCTCCTGTGTACCGGGTTTATCACCTGTGTCTTTCTCACCTGCTGCCGTCGAAAAACTCAAGAATCGCAAGACCCCAGTGCAAAGTTGGTTCCTCGATCAAAGTCTCGTGATGGCCTATTGGACCAGCGCGGGCGGCAAACGTAGTTACCATCACACTGCGCCAGTGAATGCGCTTTATGCACTGCATGAATCCCTGCGTATGTTAGCGGCCGAAGGCTTAGAGAATGCGTGGCAACGCCACCACGAAATGCATTTAGTGCTGCGTGCTGGGCTGGAAAAGTTAGGGCTTAATTTTGTGGTTGCCGAAGATTATCGCCTACCGCAGCTGAATACGGTTTATATCCCCACAGGTATGGATGATGCTGCAGTGCGCACTCGTTTGCTGAAGGATTACAACCTCGAAATCGGCGCAGGCCTTGGCGCCCTTGCGGGTAAAGCATGGCGCATTGGCCTCATGGGTTTTGGTGCTCGTCGAGAAAATGTCTCTTTATGCCTCAAGGCATTAGAAGAAGTGTTGAACTAATATGCCAAGATTACGCCTTGCCTTTTGCGGGCTAATGATCGCTTTGCTCAGTGCCTGTTCAGTGAACAATACCAGCAATGCGTCCTGCGATTTTGTACGTGGAACCAACAATAACCAAAGCATGCGAGAGGCGAGTGGCCACGATACGGGCAGCGCCGATGAACGACAAAAAGATGTCAGTATCGGCTTCTTGAATGTTATCTTCGGCGGCATCAGTCGAGCACTTTCTTCCGATGATTCAGCGGATGGAAAGTGTTTGTAACGCTGTGAGTGTTAGTTCTCTTTGATATATTGAAAATCCCCGCAATGCGGGTAATGCCGTTCACTTAAGAGTGAACGGCATTTTTTTTGGGTCTAACCGGAAACTTGTTTTTGCTCATTTTAAGGACTCTTGGATAAGCCCTTTCCCGTTTACCATCCAACTTAAATTGCCGTGCATT
>NZ_JALBYT010000066.1:0-1721 GCF_022690845.1 Shewanella sp. N2AIL
CCGACTTTCCGCACCTGATTTAGGAATAAATTTGCCGATACCGTTCGCCTAACACGTCGAGAATGATCTGCTGGTCCACTGTGAGTCCTGTGACTTGAGGTGGCGCCTCTCCCAACTGGTACTCGTGCACCCCGCCAAAGCGTAAAAAAATCCACCGCGCAGTCGGTTTTTGCGTGGGTTTCTTTTTCATGTCCGCCACACTCCGGTTCTGCTCTACTAAGCCCTGCCGGATCCGGTGCTCCAGCGCCGCATAAATCATCAGGCTACAGGTCATCACCATCAGCAACGCTTCGATACGTTCCGGTTTTTTAAGATATAACGAGGAGGTTAAAAATTCGGGACTTTTCAGAAACCTAAAACCACGCTCGACATTCTGCTGGGCTTTATAGGTAGCCAACAGCTCAGCCATGGTGAGCGTTTCACTGTGATCATTGGTCGCGAGGATGAACACCCCTGTCTGGTTGCGCGCCTCAGCCACCCGCGCCAAGCTACTTGCGGCTAACCCCTTGATGTGAAATTGGTAGCTCACCGGCATTTCACCCTTTTGCGGCCTTCCGCGCCCTGCATAGATAGGTTCACTCACGACTTCTGCTTCTAGTTGCAGCAGATTTAAGCTGACAGCAAAACGGGCTAATTCAGCCTGCGCATCGGTCTCGCAGGCAAAACGCTGGGCACATAATTTGTTGAAGGCTTTCAGTTCACGCGTGCTGTCTTTCAGTAGGTTTTTGGCTAATGTTTGCTGCTCACGGTGGCTGGCCTGTTCGCTGCGCACCAGCAACCAACGCTGCGCGACGTCGGCATAATTGGCGCTTTGCCAACAGCCATGATAGCCATTGCCCAGCGCAACCAGCGACTGGGTGCCAATGGTTGCCACGGCTCGCTTGGCTTCATTGAGGGTGACAGGCACACGAGTCACGAACAACTGTTGCTGTTGTGCCAGTAGTTGCAAGGTGTCGGCGCAATACAGCGCCGCATCGCCGACCAGATAACGACTCTCCTGCGCGGCCTTGAGACTGCTCAAGTGGCGCCGTACCGTCTGGGCAAAGGCCTTGGTATCATTACTATTACCACTCAAGGCTTGCATGTAGATGGGCAGGCCGGCCTGATTTTCACAGATAAGCTCCAGGATAACCTGGTTTAGCTCTGGCCGATGGTCGCGGCTATAGCCCCGTACCAATTGCAACTTACCGAGCTGCTCGCCATCGGCTTGGTCATAGGCGCCATCGACGTGGAAGCTGGTGATATCGAGGTGTACTGCAGTACTTTTGAGCCCCAATCGTTCGACGACCTGCTCCGCCATCACCTGATAAAGCGTGCTGACATCGGCCTCAAAGAGGGCATCAAGGCAGCGGCCGAGCACATCATCATTGAGGTCATCGGCACAGATCCCCGGGCCAATCAGGCGTTCTACAGGCTTGTTGGCAAAGAATTGCGGGAACATGTGCAAGGTCGAACTATGAAAGCCAAGACCGTTCAGTATCATCGCCACCAACGCTTCACCATGTGAGACTTTGTAGGGCGGCGTTTTGGGTAGCACCGCATCAATCATGCGAGCAATGCCGAGTTCTTGGCAAAGTGCAGCGACCAAACCAAGGTGGTCGAGGTTACGAATAGCGATAGCTGGAGTAGTCATAATGATCTACCTGCAAAAAGTAGTAATAGATCAGAATGACCGATCGCCGTCAAGTTTTTTAAATCGAAAATTAGGTGCGGAATGACGG
>NZ_JALBYT010000067.1:0-1670 GCF_022690845.1 Shewanella sp. N2AIL
CCCCCTGTGTCAGGATTGTTGTCACCCCTAAATAATCATTATGTTTAAAGACAGGGTGCGGCAAAAGAGAACGATATGGCTCGGTATTCACCAGAACGTAAAGAGGCGATCCTTAAAAAATTATTACCTCCTCACAACTTAACGGTCGCAGAGGTCGCTCGGGAAGAAGGCATCGCGGTGCAAACCTTGTATCATTGGCGAGATATTGCCAGAAAAGAAGGTCGCCCCGTGCCAGGTAAAACATTAACAGCCGATGATTGGTCGGCTGAAGCAAAACTTGCCGTGATTATTGAAACAGCGCCGCTGTCGGAAGCGGAGATAAACCAGTATTGCCGTGAAAAGGGCTTGTTCCGCGAGCAAGTACAGCAGTGGAAACAGGATTGTTTAGCTGGTTTTCAAACCTCAGAAGTACAAACTAAAACCATTAAACAGCAGGCTAAGGCTGACAAAGCCGAAATCAAATCGCTGCAACGGGAATTGCGCTATAAGGAGAAAGCGCTGGCTGAAGCTGCTGCGTTACTGGTGCTCAGAAAAAAGCTCAATGCGCTCTGGGGGGACGACAGCGAGGAGAGCTAACCCCCTTGCCTGAGCGCATAGCATTGATTGCCTTAATCCAAGAGGCGTATACCCAGGGTGCTCGCCTTTATAAGGCTTGTGCTGAAACGGGCCTCAGTAAGCGTACCTATCGACGTTGGTATCGAGAAGGTCAAGTGCAAGCTGATTTAAGGCCAACAGCAGCTCGACCAGAGCCAGCAAATAAACTCGAAGAACATGAGCGACAACAGATATTAAGTGTGTGCAATCAAGCGGAGTACGCCAGCTTACCCCCGTCGCAAATTGTGCCAACATTATTAGATAACGGGATTTATATCGCCTCGGAATCCAGCTTCTACAGAGTGTTAAATGCTCATGGTCAACTTAACCATCGTGGCCGCACTCAGGCTGCGGTCAATCGAAGCAAACCGTTGAGTTATCGGGCAGATGGGCCGAATCAAGTGTGGTCATGGGACATCACTTATTTAGCCTCAATCGTCAAAGGCCAGTTCTACTATTTGTACCTGTTTGAAGATATTTACAGTAGAAAAATAGTGGGTTACGAAGTTCATGAGCAAGAAAGTGGGGAATATGCCGCTGCGCTAATCCAACGCTGTCTGTTACGCGAGCAATGCTTTAACACGCCATTAGTGCTGCATTCTGATAATGGGGCGCCGATGAAGTCACTGACCATGAAAGCCAAGCTGGAAGAGCTTGGTATTACGGCATCATTAAGTCGGCCGCGGGTGAGTAATGACAACCCCTTTTCAGAGTCGTTATTTAAAACGTTGAAATACCGCCCACAGTGGCCGGCATCAGGTTTTTGCTGCTTAGCAACAGCAAGAGAATGGGTGGAAAAGTTTGTAACCTGGTACAACGATGAGCATAAACACAGCCAGCTAAATTTTGTCTCACCAGGGCAACGTCATGCACTGCAAGATGGCGCTATTTTAGCGAAGCGCAAGAAAGTGCTTGAGGCGGCGAAGGAAAGAAAACCGATGCGTTGGTCTACAGAGATCAGAAATTGTGAAGCGGTTGGCGCTGTAACACTCAACCCAGATAAGGCACCAGAAGAAGGCGTAATAAATGCAGCTTAATATTTAAACAAAGAGTGACAACTATCTTGAAAAACACCG
>NZ_JALBYT010000068.1:0-1618 GCF_022690845.1 Shewanella sp. N2AIL
TGAGTGAAACTCATTTGGGTTGTATGGTTAAGCGACTAAGCGTATACGGTGGATGCCTTGGCAGTCAGAGGCGATGAAGGACGTAGTAACTTGCGAAAAGCGTTGGCGAGCTAGTAACAAGCATTTGAGCTAACGATGTCCGAATGGGGGAACCCAGCAGCATAAGCTGTTATCGCAACATGAATACATAGTGTTGCGAGGCGAACCCGGGGAACTGAAACATCTAAGTACCCGGAGGAAAAGAAATCAACCGAGATTCCCCTAGTAGCGGCGAGCGAACGGGGATTAGCCCTTAAGTCAGTGGGGTGTTAGTGGAATGTGTTGGAAAGCACAGCGGCACAGGGTGATAGCCCCGTACATGAAAACTAACCATTGATGAAAACGAGTAAGGCGGGACACGTGACATCCTGTTTGAATATGGGGGGACCATCCTCCAAGGCTAAATACTCCTGACTGACCGATAGTGAACCAGTACCGTGAGGGAAAGGCGAAAAGAACCCCTGTGAGGGGAGTGAAATAGAACCTGAAACCGTATACGTACAAGCAGTGGGAGCGGTTCTTGAGACCGTGACTGCGTACCTTTTGTATAATGGGTCAGCGACTTACATTTTGTAGCGAGGTTAAGCGAATAGCGGAGCCGTAGGGAAACCGAGTGTTAACTGCGCGTTTAGTTGCAAGGTGTAGACCCGAAACCCGGTGATCTAGCCATGGGCAGGTTGAAGGTTGAGTAACATCAACTGGAGGACCGAACCGACTAATGTTGAAAAATTAGCGGATGACTTGTGGCTGGGGGTGAAAGGCCAATCAAACCGGGAGATATCTGGTTCTCCTCGAAAGCTATTTAGGTAGCGCCTCGAGCGAATACCATTGGGGGTAGAGCACTGTTAAGGCTAGGGGGTCATCCCGACTTACCAACCCTTTGCAAACTCCGAATACCAATGAGTACTACTCGGGAGACAGACGGCGGGTGCTAACGTCCGTCGTCAAAAGGGAAACAACCCAGACCGTCAGCTAAGGTCCCAAAGTACTAGCTAAGTGGGAAACGATGTGGGAAGGCTTAGACAGCTAGGATGTTGGCTTAGAAGCAGCCATCATTTAAAGAAAGCGTAATAGCTCACTAGTCGAGTCGGCCTGCGCGGAAGATGTAACGGGGCTAAGCTAGTCACCGAAGCTACGGGTGCACAGTTTACTGTGCGCGGTAGAGGAGCGTTCTGTAAGCCGTTGAAGGTGAAGGGGTAACCCACGCTGGAGGTATCAGAAGTGCGAATGCTGACATGAGTAACGATAAAGGGGGTGAAAAACCCCCTCGCCGAAAGACCAAGGGTTCCTGTCCAACGTTAATCGGGGCAGGGTGAGTCGACCCCTAAGGTGAGGCCGAAAGGCGTAATCGATGGGAAACAGATTAATATTTCTGTACTTCCGCTAACTGCGATGGAGAGACGGAGAAGGCTAGGCTAGCGCGGCGTTGGTAGTCCGCGTTTAAGGTGGTAGGTTGATTTCTTAGGCAAATCCGGGGAATCGCACTTTAGTGTGCAGACTGAGAGCTGATGACGAGGTCCTAAGGGACTGAAGTAGTTGATGCCATGCTTCCAGGAAAATCTTCTAAGCTTCAGGTTAG